>MNXL01000290.1 GCA_001871755.1 Anaerolineae bacterium CG2_30_64_16 | reverse complement strand
CAAAAACACGAAGGTCTCAAAAGCTTTGTGTCTTGGTGTCTTCGTGGTAAGGAAGATTCTCGCGATCAACGCAAATGTCGCGGGGTAATACTATACAGCGCAAGGTTTCCTAAAAGCAATACGGTTCAGATAAGGAGCACCAGACTTTGGAAGTCTTCAGAACAGCTCGAATCAAGGGATTCTATGCCGTTTTTCAAGCCATTCTCGACCCAGAAGCACTCGGCGTCGACTTCCGAAGTCTTAACTGACTCGTATTGTGCCAAAGTGCTCTCCAGCCCCGTCCTCGGGGCGGCCGAGGACGGGCTTTTCGAGCGAGTATCGGAAGTCTGGCTACTGTTTTCCCCGGCTTCCGCGGCTATCCTTGCGAAGATAGTGAATGTGTGGTGAGGTTTTTGGAGACGTCGGCCATGACCCCAATTCTGCAACTAATCCTGGAGCTTGTCATCGTAATCGCTGCCGCCAAGGCGGCAGGCCTGCTCAGCAACCGGTTAGGGCAGCCGGCCGTGTTGGGCGAGATCCTGGCCGGTCTGATCCTGGGCCCTTCGGTGCTGAATTTGCCCGGCTGGCCATTCATCACCGATGCGCACCTGGCAGAAACGATCGCTCACCTGGCCGAGATCGGGGTCATCCTGCTGATGTTCATCGCGGGGCTGGAGGTGGACCTGGGCCAGATGCGCAAAGCCGGCCGGGTGGTGCTGTTGGCGGGTGTGTTCGGCGTGATCGTGCCGCTGCTCATGGGCCTGGGCACGGCGCTGCCATTTGGCTATGATCTGACCCAGGCGGCCGCCATTGGGCTGCTCCTGACCGCGACCAGCGTCAGCATCTCGGCGCAGACGCTGTTGGAGCTGCGGGTGTTGCGGAGCAAGGAGGGGATCGCGCTGCTGGGCGCGGCCGTGGTCGATGATGTGTTGGTGATCCTGGTACTGTCGATCTTCCTGTCGGTGGCAGGCGGGGGGGGGGGTGGGCTGTTCGGCATCCTGATTCTGATCGGGCGGATGGTGCTGTTCCTGGCACTCTTCAGCGTGTTGGGGTGGCTGTTCCTGCCCTGGTTGTTTGCGCGGGTGCACCAGTTGCCCATCAGCCAGGGAGTGCTGGCGACCGCGGTGGTGGTGGCGCTATCCTACGCGTGGGCGGCCGAGGCCGTCGGTCACATCGCGATGATCACAGGGGCTTTCCTGGCCGGCATCTTCGCCGCGCGCTCCGCGGTGCACCATCAGATCCTGGAGGGGGTCAGCGCCCTGACCTACGGCTTTTTCGTGCCGATCTTCTTCGTGAACATCGGCCTGCACGCCAACATCTGGGAATTGCAGGGCAACTTGATCCTGTTGGCCGCGCTCATCACGGTGGTGGCGATACTCTCCAAGGTGATCGGGGGTGGGCTGGGCGCGCGGGTGGGCGGGTTCAACGCGAGCGAAGCGCTGCGTCTGGGGGTCGGGATGATCTCGCGGGGGGAGGTCGGGCTGATCGTTGCCTCGTTGCTGGTGGCCGGCGGCACGGTCCCCGACGAGGTGATGACCCTGGCAGTGCTGATGGTGCTGGTGACGACGTTGGTGACCCCGCCTTTGTTGCGGGTGGTTTTTGCGGGCCGGGTGGAATCCGGGAGGAGGTAACACGGCATGGCGAAGATGATCATCATGGTCCTCGATGATGTAGATAAGCTCCAGGACGTCATGGCGGCCTGGCAGGCCGCGGGCGCGGCAGGGATTACGATCTTGGAGAGCTCCGGCGCTGGCCGGCTTTCACAGATGGGCGCGCGCGATGATCTGCCGTTGTTCCCAGGGCTACACAGCCTCCTCTGGCGCCAGGAGATCCAGCACCGCACCCTGTTCACGGTGGTTGATGATGACGTGGACATCGAGGCGCTCTTCGATGCGACCGAAGCGATCGTGGGTTCACTGACTGACCCCTACACGGGCATCATCATGGCGTTGCCCGTGATCGCTGTGCGCGGCGGCGGTAAACCGGCCAACGGCGCGCCCGAAAACGGGTGATGACCTCTCTTGCGTTGGTGTCGGACATCCACGGCAACCTGCCCGCGTTCGAGGCGGTGGTGGCCGACATCCGGGCCCGGTCGCCGGACGCGGTCTACGTGCTGGGGGATATCGTGCACGGCTGCCCCTGGTCGGCCGAGGTGTTAGACCTGCTCGGGGCTCTCGGCTGGCCGACGTTGATGGGCAACCACGATGACGCGGTCCTGCAACTGGGCGTCCCGCGCATGGAGCCGCGCTATGCGGACTGCGAGCGCTACGCCATGCTCTGGTGGACCCGCGCCACGCTGTCCGCCGAGCACATCAGGACGTTGACCGATCTGCCGCTGGCGGTTCACCTCGATTTCCCCGCCGCGCCGCCGCTCTACCTCTTTCACGGCGTCCCCGGCAAGTTCTCCGTGGGTTTTCGGCCCGATTCGCCGGAGGGGTGGATCGCGCGGCATCTGGCCGGGGTGGCCGAAGAGACCGTCGCCGGCGGGCACACCCACGAGCCGATGGTGCGGTTTATAGACCGGCGGCTGATAAGTCGGGGGCTGACGGATCGGTGGACGGTGATCAACTCCGGCTCGGTCGGCGCGTCCTACGATGGTGACGTCCGGGCGGCCTATGCCTGGCTGGAAGGCGATAAGGCGGGCTGGCGGGCGGAGATCCGGCGCGTTCCCTACGACGTGCGCCTGGTCGAGGCCGGCTATCGGGAATCCGGTCTGCTGGCGGCCGGCGGGGTGATGGCCGAGATGTTCTTGCGCTCGATCGTCAGCGCACTGCCGTGGGTGTCCGATTTTGCCTGGTGGCTACGTGACCAGCCTGCCGAGGCCCTGGCCGACATCAGCCAGGCGCAGCGGGCCTACGACGCCGCGCATGGCCCCGGGCGTTGGGCGTTTCCTTACATCAATTGACGGCCATGACCCCCTGAACCGGCGTAGTCGCGCTATACTGAACGGAAATGGATGCAGTGCAAACGGAGTCGAGCCTTTAGGCGGAAATCAAGCGCAAAAACCGGCTAAAGCCTCGATTCCAATGCACTCGTTTGATTTCCGTTCAGTATATCAGGACAGGCCCTGTTGCGCTGGAGTGTGGTATAATCTGATTGAATCTCGACTTGGATCAGGGAGAAACAGCCGTGGCATTCTTCGAAGGTTTGGTCGTCACCGAAGACGACGTACCGGCTGAGGTGGCCTACGTGGGCGCCACGCCCTACTATGTCATCGATGACCAGGGCTTTCGCCGTCACATCGAGGCGCGGGCTGTGGATCGGGTCGTGCTGGCGCAGTTTGCTGAGCAGATCGCGGCGCACCGCGGCGAAGCGGCCGAGGCGATGCTCAAGCTGATGGGACAGTACGATCTGTTCACCAAGGCGATGGTCGATGCCACGCTGCGCAACCTGGATCTGGAGCAGGTGTTGGACCACGGGTTGCCGGCCGATGCCCGCCAGTGGCTGGGGATGATGGGTTTTCGCGTCGTCATCGACCTGCATGGCGAGGTCGTGCGCGTGGACATGCCCGCTGCACCCGTGGACTGGGACGACGAGTAAGCGCTGGACAGCCTTGCGAAGGTTTCGAACCTTCGCAAGGCTAATAAATTTCATTCCTACCAACCAACCCCCTCAAGGTGCGTGACCAGCCGTGTGGAAAAATCGACATAAAATCATCGCTGGGGTGAAGGAGATCGGCTGCGGACTCCTCACGGTGCTCTTCATCACGATTCCGGTGTGGGTGATGACGCTGGGGTGGCGCGGTCCCGTGTTTGCGTTTGGTGCGTTGGCCGTGCTGCTGCTGGCGGTGATCGGGCTCGGGGTATTGAACCGGTTGATCAGCAAGGATTGACGGACGGAGTCATGAGAGTAGACCGCCACGCGCGAGCAGTGAGACTCCTGTTCGCGCGTGGCGGCGCTAGATAGGTGAGGACTCGCAGGCGCGGAAATCTTACACGAAGTGGTCTCTCCGGCGCCTATTCCTCCGGCAGAGTTCCAGGTTCGGCATGGAAGAGGTAAGAAAAGACCTGACAGGTTTTCGCAGCCTGTCAGGTCCGATATCCAGGAGCGGGTAAGGGGACTCGAACCCCTGACATCCAGCTTGGGAAGCTGACGTTCTACCGCTGAACTATACCCGCAAGATGTCTGTATTATAGTGATCCTGGCGCAGTTGTCAAATGTGTGGCGCGTTCCCACGGGAGGGCTCCCCGCTGGATGGTGGAACGTCGGGTTCGGCCGGCGGGCCGGGCGGCGCGGGGGACGCGAACTGCTCCAGCGTGAACGTCGCCATGCCGCGCTCCGGCAGTTGGGTCACCACCTGGTCGCGCTGGGCCAGCGTGACCAGCAAGCTCACATCCCCCCCCGGTGCTATCCCCAGGACATTCAGCGGCGCCGAGACCTCCAGCACTTGTGGCCCGGTCGCGACCGGCGCCGGCGAGACCGACTGCCATTGGTCGTGCCCGGCCGCACGGAACAGGAACGGCGCGGGTTGACCCGACCTCCGCTCGATCAGCCAGCCCAACGCCAGCCCCGGGATCGCCTGGGATGACTGGCTGTAACGGCCGCGGATGCGTTGGTTGACCGGCACGCCAGGGGTCGGGCTCAGGTAGAACGCCACCTCGTAACGATCCAGGCTGTCGCGCAGGTCCAGCCGCAGGTAGAGGTTGCGCTCGTCGTGCCCGATGAACAAGCGCTCGATCTGCCCGGTGGCGCGTTGCATCGCACCCATGGACGCCGCGGCCGGTTGCAGGGTCGCGGCCAGCGCCCACGCATCACCCGGGTAGGCCGCGGCGGTCAGTTGCGGCGAACAGTAGCCGACAGCCGCCTGCTCCTTAGGTCCGGCCGGCGCCTGCGCGATCGGCCGGGTGAGCGCGGCAGGGCCCTCGTGGCCCAGCGCCTCGTAGACGGCCGCCAGATTGTCCCGGTAGAGCCGGTCGAACAGCGCGTCTTGATCCGAACTGTTGCGGTGCGAATACCACCAGAACCAGTCGCTGCCTTCGGCCGCGTACAACGCCTGCCAGGCCGCTGATAGCCCTGCATGGCCTGGATCGGCCTGCTCGACCCGGATCAGATGCGCTCGCGTGCGCGCCAGCGTTTCCCAGGCCCGGTTGTGCTCCGGGTCGCCAATCCAGGTGGTGAAGTCGCCGCCGATCCAGGAGCCGGAGGCCAGTTTTGCCAACGTGCCGGCCGGCCGCCGGTCCACCTCCGTCAGGTATTCGCTCACGGTGACCGTGCGGATGTCTTCGCGCTGGCTCAACCCGCCGTACAGCGCGTTGAGGAAAACATCCCCGTTGTGCTCGTAGTGTTCCCAGCAGTTCTCGCCGTCCAGGATGATGCTGATCAGGTACGGGTTGACCGGGTCATCCAGCCGTTTCTGGATCTCCAGCAGGCGGTAAATCAGGTCCTCCGCGGCCTGCGCGCCGGGCAGTTTTTGATAGAGGAAGCCGATGCGGTCCGAAAGCTCGTGATCGCGGAAGATGATCGACGGCCCCAGTTCGTTCTCCGCCAGGACGCGATAGGGCTGGTAGAGCGCGCGGGGATCAGTGATCAGGTCCTTGAGGTCGCGCTCGAACGGCCGACCCAGGCTGCGACCCAGGATGACCTCGTCCGTGGCCAGCCACTGGAACCCCGCGGCGGTGATCATGGGGATGATCTCGGGCGAGACCGCGCCCTCGGGGGGCCACAAACCCTGCGGCGGTGTGTTAAAGTGCCGGATATGCGCCTCGATAGCCAGTTGCAACTGGGCCGCCGCGTCGGCCGGCGCGGCAAAGCGCAGCGCAGGCAGCGGCAGGTCGGGGCTGGGCCGTCGCGCGGCGCCTGTGTCGACGAGCAGCGGCAGGATGGGATGATAGTAAGGGGTGGTGCTGATTTCGAGTTGCCCGCCTTGCGCCAGCTCGCGATAGCGGGGCAGCACGGCCGCGGCGATCTCGCGCTGCCTGGCGTGGATCGTCTGCTGGTCGGCCAGGGTGAAGTCGCGGCCTTTGCCGATCAACGCGGCCAGCGTCGCATCTTGCTCCAGCCAGTTTGGATCGATCCAGGCCAGGTTGAACCACGCCAGCAGATCACGGTAGTCCTGGGCGGTGAAGGCATCCGGGTCGGCCAACGCCAGGAGCCGGCGGTCGAGCAGCTCGGCGTAGCGGCCGTATCGGCGGATGACGTTGTCCCAGTCGATGCTGTACGCCAGGTTCAGGATCGTCCGTTTTTCCGCGGTCGACCAGTCTGTTTGTTCGGCCAGGCTGGCCAGACGGTCTGTCTCTCTGCCCTCGGCCCAGGCCTGCATCTGCTCGGTCAGCGCGGGCACCATGTTGATGGTCGTGTGGATCTTGGGGTATTTGGCTTGCACCTGGACCATGTGCAGGTAGTCTTTGGCCGTATGCAGCCGAACCCACGGCAAACTGCTCTCGCCGGTCCGCGGGTCCCGGTAGTAGGGCTGGTGCATGTGCCAGACGATGGCAAGATAGAGCGGATGAGACATGGTGAACTATGGAGTGGCGATTACTGATCGGTCACAGACTTGATGTCACTCACATTGGTCCCCCGCTCGGGCCGGTCTCCTGACCGAGCCCGCACCGGCGGGCCTTCCGGTGGCTCGGTCAGGAGACCGGCCACAGCTAGCGAGAATCCGAAAATCCCAAATCCGAGATTCCAA
>MNXL01000095.1 GCA_001871755.1 Anaerolineae bacterium CG2_30_64_16 | reverse complement strand
GTGATCAACAGAATCGTCAAGAGGATCCAGGCGCGCTTCATGGTAACACCTCCCAGGTATTGATGCGCTGGTGGTTGGCCGTCAAGTAAAGACCGACAGATCAGACGTTGAAGCGGATGTTCAGGATGTCGCCGTTTTGGACAAGATACTCCTTTCCCTCCAGACGCAAGAGGCCGCGCTGCCGCGCGCTCACGAGACTGCCGGCCTCGATGAGGGTGTTGTAGCCGATGACCTCCGCACGGATGAAGCCGCGCGCCAGGTCGCTATGAATGACGCCGGCCGCCTCGACTGCCGTGGCGCCCACAGGGATGGTCCAGGCGCGCACTTCGTCTTCGCCGACGGTGAAGAAGCTGTGCAGCCCCAACAGTGTGTAGCTCAAGCGGATGATCCGGTTCAGCCCGGGCTCGGTGATCCCGTATTCCGCCAGGAACTCAGCCGCCTCGTCCGGCTCCATCTGCGCCAGTTCCATCTCCAGCTTGCCGTGCAGGGCAGCGACCGTGGTGTGCCGGTGGCTGTAGTTTGCCAGCGCGTTCATCGCCTCCTCGGCCGACTCGTCACCGACGTTCAACACGATCAACATCGGCTTGAGCGTGAGCAGGCCGTAGTTGCGCAGCATCTTCAGCTCATCCGGCGTCAGGGCTATGTCGCGCAACGGCGCGCCCGCCTCCAACTGCTCGTAGAGGCGGAGGAACAGAGCCAGTTCAGCCTCGTTGGCGACCTTGACCAGCTTGTCGCCGCCCTTCTTCAACTGGGCCTGGAGCCGCTCGATCCGGCGCTCGACGATCAGTTGATCGGAGAGTAGCAACTCATCGTCGAGGATACTCACATCCCGACGAGGATCCACCTCCCCTTCGCTGTGCGGCACATCTGGATCATCGAACGCGCGCACCACATGCAGCAGCGCATCGCTCTGGCTGATGGTGTTGAGCAATGGCCCGCTCAGCCCGCCCTCGCTCACCCCTTTGGCGAGGCCGGCGATGTCCGCGTAGGTCACTTTGGCGCAAGTGGTCTTGCGCGGTTTGAACATGGCCGAAAGCCGGTCGATGCGCGGATCGGGCACATCGACTGTGGCGCTGTGGACGTCGAAGTGCCCGGAACTGAAGGACGCGGTCTCCAGGTGGCCGCGGGTCAGGGCGTTGAAAACGGTCGTCTTGGTGCTGTTGGGCAGCCCGATGATCGCGATGTGCATGGTTGGTGTCTGCTCGATGGTAGATTGGTCAATGACATCCCGAGTATACCACGAACCTGCCGAAAAACCCCAACCTGTGACCATCAGCATCCACCGGTGAAGGAAGGGGCGCCGCGGCGTTTTGGGGCCGGTGGGCATCGGATGCTATAATGGAGCACCTTTCGCCTGTGGTTTGAGGCCGCGTGTGAGGTGAGTGAGGGCCTAACCCGTGAGATCCTTGCTTTTTGTGCAAGAATTTGGTGAGCAGGGTTGACGCCTTTGGTTCCGGTTTGTCGGGGTTAGGATGCAGATACCGACTTTATCACAAGCTGAGGCATTCCTGGCCGAAGCAGTTGTCCTGAATCCCGGCCCGTGGGCGGCGCACTCGACCCATGTGGCCGTGGCGGCCCGTGCCATCGCAGCACGTGCCATCGCCACCCAGCAGGGGGGCCTGGACCCTGACGCCGCGTACGTGATGGGCCTGTTGCACGACATCGGTCGCCGCGCCGGGGTGACGGGGATGCGCCACGTGTTGGACGGCTACCGATACCTGGCGGATCAGGGCTACGAGGATGCGGCACGGCTTTGCATGACCCACTCCTTCGCGTACAAGCACATCGGCGCGATCTTCGGTGAGTGGGATTGTCGCCCAGACGAGCTGGCTTTCATCGAGGCCTATCTGGCCGGGATCGAATACACGGACTATGACCGCCTGATCCAACTCTGCGATTCTCTGGCAATGGCGGAAGGCTTCGTGTTGATGGAGAAGCGGATGATGGACGTGGCGTTGCGCTACGGGATCAACGACTTCGCCGTGGCCAAGTGGAAGGCCACGTTTCAGATCAAACAGGACTTCGAAGCGGTCATCGGGCGGTCGATCTACGATTTGCTGCCCGGCGTGGTCGAGAACACGTTCGGGACCCGCGACGGCCGCTGAGTACTTGTAAAGAAATAACTCCGCACCTTGCTCGGGCCGCCGTTCGACGAGCTCGGCAGAGCCGCTCACGATGCAGTCTCCCGACCGAGCCCGCTCGTACCAAGGACTTGTTTCTTTGCAATTGCTGAGCCGGGCATCTACCTGTACCGGGAGGGCGCAATGCGGCTCTTTATCGGGGGCGTCATGCAGGCGTCCAATCACGGCAAACAGCTCATGGACCAGGACTACCGCCGGCAGATCGGCGAGGCGTTGACCGCGCGCTGGCCGGACGTGGAGGTGGTCGATCCCTACGCGTTGCACCCCAACAGCGTGGAATACAACGATGCCGCGGCCAAAGCGACCTTGTTCGCCATGATCGATCTGGCGATCGGGAGCGACCTGGTGATCGCGTACGTGCCGGTGGCCAGTATGGGCACGGCCATGGAGATGTACGCGGCGTATCAGCATGGTGTTCCGGTGGTGGTCATCTCGCCCATGGCGGAGAACTGGGTCGTGCGCTCGCTCTCGCGGCGGGTCTACGACGACCTGGCGAGCTTTCTCGCCGCGGTCAAAGTGGCCGACACGCCCGCCGGATTGCTCTGAAGCGCGATGCACCTGGCTGCCGCGGGGAATTGACAAGCGTCCTCTATCTCGCTAGAATGGACTCAAATCCATCCTGCCCCTGTAGCTCAGTGGATAGAGCGGAGGACTTCTAATCCTAAGGCCGCTGGTTCGAATCCAGCCAGGGGTACTTCGTCAAGTCACGGATCAGGCCAATGCCAGTTTGGGCAGAGGTGATGCTATGCTGCAAACAGCTCTGAAATTCGACCTCAAAGTGCCGCCGGAAGGGCGCATCGAGTTGCGCGTCCCCTTTCCTTCCGGCTCACACGTGACGGTCTTTGTCGTCGAGGAGCCGGCCGAGCGGTTCGATGACTTGCTGGCGGCCGCCGAAAGCAGCCTGGATTTTTGGGATAATCCACTTGATGACGAGGACTGGAACCATGCCTAGCCAGGGGGATATCCTGCTCGTGCCGGTTCCGTTCACCGACCTCTCTGTGCACAAACAGCGGCCGATTGTCGTCATATCCAATGATGTCTACAATCGCCAAACTGCCGACATTGTCGTGGTAGCGATGACATCCAACCCTGCGCAGGTGGACTACGGTTTCGTCATCACGTCGAGCGACCTGCAGCATGGTCAGCTTAATCATCCGGGCACGATTCGGGTAGATAAGCTCTACACCCTGTCGCAGTCCATCGTGACCAGGACTTTTGGCCGGGTGTCGCCGCAGACACTTGACCGCATCCGTAGTATGCTGCGAGAGTTGGTCGCTGCGAAAGCTTGACGGCACGGGCCTTTGTGTCAACAAGAGAACGTTTCCGATTTATGGCGACCATTCTGGATATCGGCTCCAGGCTTGAGTTGTTCGTCGACGCCTACCTGATCGACATCCTCGAAGGCGCCCGCCTCCGGTTGAACACGCCACGAGAAGAAGCGCCGCAGCCTGTGTTGGGCTATCGGCTCGCTGAGTGCCGGCAGATCGTCGGCGATGAGATCGAAGGCGTCGTGGCGTGGCGAGCGGGGGGCGGCGTGCGCAGGCTGGCCGGAAGACCGGTTCGCCTGCGGTTTGTCATGGCGGATGCGGACCTGTATTCGCTGCGTTTCAGGTGAGTGCCCCTGATGTCATCTGTTCCGAGTGCCGCTTGAAAAGCGGTGTCATTTCATGTTACGTCCTTGTCCTGATGCGCGACTGGTGTTATACTGCGACCGTAGATCGGAAACGGTGTGAGGTGATGCTATGCAATTGGAAGACTACTTCGACTTTCTCGCTCCCAATGACATCCGCGTGAAAGGCACGCGGGTCGGCATCGAGACGATCCTGACCGACTACCTGGAGCTGGGCCTGTTCGCTGAACAGATCGCTGCTCGTTACCCGACCCTTTCGGTCGAGCAGGTCTACGCGACGCTGACCTACTACTGGCGCAACCGTTCCCAGGTGGACGCTTATCTGCGGGCGGTGGATCACGAAATCGAGCGCCAGCGCCGCGAGCAGGACCAGCACCCTTCGCCGGCCGTCCAGCGGCTGCGTGAGTTGGCGCGGCTGCGGGATCAACAACACCAGCGGGTAGCCGTGCCAGCATGAGTCCCGTCTGCTTCTTGCTCGACGAGCACGTGCCTCCGCTCATCCAGGCGCAACTGGCGCGGGCAGAACCCGACTACAGGTGTACGCCATCGGCGAGGATATCGCACCGGTCAGGGGCACACCCGATCCGGACGTCCTGACCTGGATCGAAGACCGTGGCTGCATGTTGGTCACCAACGACCGCGCCTCCATGCCGGGCCATCTCGACGACCACCTGGCGCTCGGTCGCCATGTTCCCGGCATCGTCCAACTCCCCCGGCGCATGAACATCGGCGCCATCCTCGATGACCTGTGGCTCATCTGGGCCGCGGCCCGCCCAGACGAATTCCAGGATCAGATCGTTCACCTGCCGCTGAGACGGTGAATACTACTCCCTCGCCGTCAAGCCAAACCGGAACACCCCCAGGTATTTCTCTGCCGCGGACCGCTGCCCCAGGGCGTTGACCCCGACCACCGCGTAATAGTAGGTGACGTTCGGATCGACGGTCGCGTCACTGTAGGTCAGCAGACCCCCGCCCACCGGCGGGTAGACGTCGTCCAGCTTGACCGTGTCCGTGGTCGGCGCGGTCGGGTCGAAGTAGGGCCGCGTGTCGCGCCAGACCTGGTAGCGGGCGTTCGCGTCCAGGTGCAGCCAAGTCAACTGTACCCCATCCGCGTCCAGGCCGATCGCGACGGTCGGCGCCTGGGGCGCGAACACGGGCGCGGCGTAGGCCGGATACGGCTCGCTCCAGTTGCCCACGCTGTCGGCCAGTTGTACCCAGACCACGCGGCGGTCGTCGAAAGTCCACTCGACCGTATCCGTGGTATCTTCTCAATTTTTCGGGGCCTTACTTGCTGTGGCCGGTCTCCTGACCGAGCCACGACGGGCACGGTCGGAGACCGGCCCGAGCTGTCCCCAGATTATTGAGAAGTCGCCATGAATTTCATTCACCACCAAGCATGAAAACGGGCAGCGAACGTCCATTTTCAGATCAGATACATGTTGACAGTGTTGGTCAGCGGGGTGCCGTTCGCGTCCGCCAGTCGGCCCTGGTAGGCGATGGTGGATTGCGAGTTTTGGATTGCGGATACTTCGACTGGGCTCAGTACAGGTTTCGGATTGGCCAGGGGCAGCGCGCCTGCGGACTGGGCCAGGACGAGCAGCGCGATCATCACGAGGGTGAAGATCACGTTGCCCGGGGTCGGCAGCAGGCGGGTCAGCCGAACTTTGCTGAAGTTCGGCCACGGGACTTCGAGGGTGAAGCGTTTGCGTTCCATCATTCCCTCCTTGCCTGGGATGGCTGTGTGTGCTAGAATCCAGACGAACAGAGTTGATCAGGCTGAAATGGATCGTGAATCCGATGCGGGAGTATTGCTATGTCTGAGCTGGCAGCCGATTTCCAAACGGTCGTGGGTCGTCTGGGCGCCCTGGAAAACGAACTAAATCAACTGCGCAACCTGGTGTCATCGCAGTTCGCGCCGGCGACGCCGTTGGCGCCTGCCGATCATCCGTACATCATCCAGGTGGAGAGCATCCTGAGCGGCGAGCCGATCATCAAAGGCACGCGTACGCCGGTGCGCGCGGTCGTCGAATACTGGAAGTTTGGCGATACGCCGGAAGAGATCGCCCGCAAGCTGCCACACCTGCGGCTGGCCCAGATCTTCGACGCTTTAGGCTACTATGACGATCATCGCGCCGAGATCGAGCGTTCGATCCTCTTGAACCGGATACCGGCCGATGCCTGAAAGCGCCGACCAGGAGTTGCGGGCGCTCTATGTGCGTCTCTACTTCGACGAAGACGTGTCGGCCGGCATCGTCGAGAACCTTCGCCAGCGCGGCTTCGATGTGTTGAGCGCCCGAGACGCCGATCGCCTGCACCTCGACGACGACGCGCAACTGGCTTTCGCCGTGGCCGAGGGACGCGCCCTTTTCACCCACAACCGGTCCGACTTCGAGCAGCGGCACCGCCGCTACCTGGCGGAGGAGCGCCGGCACTACGGCATTATCCTGGCGATGCGCCGCCCCAGTGATGCCGCTGTCGTTGCCCGGTTGTTAGCCCTCCTCAATTCTGTGACAGCCGACGAGATGGTCAATCAGCTTCGGTATGTCTGAACCCGCGTGATCCCACTAGACCGCGAAGTCCCCATCCGCGGCGACCGCCTTCACGCTTCGTGATCCGGACCCTCGCGTCGCGTGGGGATGTTTGGATCACGAATGCTGCTTCAATACCTCAACATTCAAGCCGTAGGGTCGTGAATGTGAGACGCCACCGTCCCAACTCCCCAAGACGAGAGTCACAGTGTGTGTCCCCGCGGGAACGTTGGTGAACCAGGTTCTGCTCAGAGAGTCGCTGTCCCAGGTCCAGCCCGGCGTCACAGACTGGCCGACATAAACCCAACTATTGTTATTGACGTAGGTGTTGGGATTTCCGTTGATGCGTATCATAGTATAGATGTTCAGATAATCTTCTGGACTCGAGGCTTTAGCCGGTTGCCCTCGTTGCCCAGAAAAACCGGCTGAAGCCTCTATTCCGAATTGCGAATCCCGAATCCTTATCTGACTTGCTATAGCTGACCTTCCCGGACTGTCCGTTTTCCAGACCAACGCGTGATAGCTAATC
>MNXL01000334.1 GCA_001871755.1 Anaerolineae bacterium CG2_30_64_16 | reverse complement strand
CGGAGGAGGTGTTGAACATCAGGGTCAGGTCGAGCTGATCGGCGGTCTGGCCGGTCTCATCCAGGTAGGCTTGCAGATCAGCCTTGGCGGCCTCAGGATCGGATTTGACGCCCAGGTCGGGGTGATCGGCCATGGTCGGGGAACCAGCCAGGCCGGGGCGGGAGAACCACTGCGCGGGTTCCTGGTCACCCTTGAGCACGTTGTCGATCAAGCCCTGGCGATCGATCGCTTGGGACAACGCGCGGCGAACGCGCACGTCGTCGACAACCGGGGCCTGGGTGTTGAAGCCGTAGTAGTAGGTGCACATCAATGGCGCGATCCTTAGTTCCTTCGACAGAACCGGATCAGCCTTGACGCGATCCAGGTCAGCCAACGGAACTCCGGACCAATCCAAGTTGCCGGCTTCGTAATCAGCGAAGGCAACCGTGTCATCCAGCATATACCAGGTGACCTCGTCGATCTTCGGGACCGGAATATCATCCGTGCCAGGCCAGAAGGGGTTCTTGACTACGGTTATGAAGGAGTCATGGATCCACTCACTCATGGTGTAAGGACCATAGCTCTGGAAGAAACCAGGCTCGGTCCAGCGCTCGCCACGGGCCTCATTGCAGTCATCGCCTTCGATGACCCACTGGGGCTGCGGGCGACCGATCCACATACCGGCGATCTGCGTGTTGAAGGCAGCCGGGGCCATGAAGGTCAGCTTGAGGGTCGCATCATCAACGACTTCCACACCAACGGTCGAAAAATCATCCGTCACGCCGTTATTGTAGTCAGCAGCGCCCTTGAGGACGAAGCCCCACACATAGGCGTAGGGGGAAGCATTGACGGGATTCAGGTTGCGCTCGATGCCATAGGCAAAATCGCCGGCGGTGACCATGCGGTCGGCGGAGCCATCGCAGGTCTTGACGGTCTCAACGGCATTACCGTTCCAGCGCACCCACGGAATACCTGTGCGCAGGTTGAAGGTGATGGTCTCGCTGCCATCGTCATTGATTACAGAGCTCCAATCGGTGGCCATGCCAGGCACAGTCGCGCTGGTCTCTTCGTGGATATGGGTCACCCCGATGAAGGCCTCTTCAATGATCTGGATGGAAGAAGTATCTTCCGCAATCGCAGGATCAAGGGTCGGCACATCGCCATAACCGAAGCTGCCGGTGATTTTCTTCGGGCCGGTCGGCGGCACAGCGGTCACCTCGACCTTGACTTCCTTCTCGACGATCTTCTCCTTCTCGACGACCTGGGTCTCGACGACCTTGACCTCTTTTTGCACTTCGACGACCTGGGTGACGACCTTCTCCACCACCTGGGGTTCAGGGGCCGGACACGCCGTCAGGACCAGGCTGGCGATCAACAGGATCCCCAGCACCATGGACAGCTTCTTGAAAGACATTGTCTCCTCCTAAATGTGTAAGCTAGCTAGATACGCCAACGGATTCACTGGCCGGCAAGACTTTCGGCCGGCCCACACACTTGCCTTATCCTGGCAGGACATCACCCCCTTTCATCACCCGTAAGCATTTGATAGATGCCCTTGTGAACCATCAACCGGACGCCCCCTGATACACTTGGCGCACTTCATCGGGCGTGCGAGCGGTTTTCAACACACGCTTAACTGCTTCCAACCGGCCCGGATCCTTGATCTCGCGCAACTCTGGCAACAAGCTCAAACCGGCCATCCCGAACTTAATGTCCAATACCAACTCGATACCCTCAAGAAGACCCTGTTGGCGGCCTTCTTGACGGCCTTCTTGACGGCCTTCCTGGCGGCCTTCCTTGAGGCCTTTCTGAACCCACTTTTCATAAACTGTCGGCATAATCGCTTCGCCTTGTCTACTTGCCCCCTTGTTGCCTTGTCTACCTGTCCCCTGTCTACTTCTGATACAACCAGCACGCCACAAAATGCTCATCGCCGTAGTCGCGGAACTCCGGCTCGTTCTCCCGGCAGATCTCCATCACCTTCGGACACCGCGTGGAGAAGTTGCATCCCTTGGGCGGGTTCACCGGGGTCGGGACGTCACCCTCCAGGATGATGCGCTGCCGCTTCTCTTCCACCGCGGGGTCGGGGATCGGTACCGCCGACAACAACGCCTGGGTGTACGGATGCATGGGGTTGTGGTACAGTTCGTCGCGCGTGGTCAACTCCATGATCTTGCCCAGGTACATCACTGCGATCCGGTCAGAGATGTGCCGCACCACCGACAGGTCGTGGGCGATGAACAGATAGGTCAGCCCAAACTGCTCCTGCAAGTCCTCGAGCAGGTTGATGATCTGCGCCTGGATCGACACATCCAGCGCCGAAATCGGCTCGTCACAGACGATGAACTGCGGATTCACTGCCAATGCCCGCGCCACGCCGATGCGCTGCCGCTGCCCGCCCGAGAACTCGTGCGGGTATCGGTTGATGAAATAGGGATTGAGCCCCACCACCGCCAGCAACTCCCGCACCCGCTCCGCGCGTTCCGCCTTCGTGCCGATGTTGTGCACTTCCAGAGGCTCGCCCACGATGTTGCCCACGGTCATCCGGGGATTGAGGGAAGCATACGGATCCTGGAAGATCATCTGCATCTGCCGCCGCATGTGCCGCAATTGCCCCCGATTGATCCGCACCAGGTTCTGACCCCGGAACAAGACCTCGCCGGTCGTCGGCTGGTATAACTGCAGGATCGCCCGGCCGGTGGTGGACTTACCGCATCCCGATTCGCCCACCAGGCCCAAAGTCTCGCCCTTGTAGATGTGGAAGTTCAATCCATCGACTGCCTTGACGTCGGCTACGTGCCGCTGCAGCACCCCGCGCACGATGGGAAACCACATCCGCAAATCCTTGACCTCGACCAATTTCTCGCGCTGGTTGCTTCCATTAGAACTCATCGGGCCACCCCCATCTGCGCGCCTGTCAGCGTGGGCTGCACCTGAGTGACGTCCACCCAGCACGCTGTCGTATGTCCGGGTCCAACCGGCGCCAGGGTCGGGTTCTCGCTGGCGCACTTATCGATCCGATAGTGGCACCGTGCGTAGAAAGGACACCCCCTGGGCAGATCGATCAGGTCGGGGGGGAGGCCCTCGATCGAGGTCAGTCGATGGGCCCGCGTCTCATCCAGGCGAGGTAGTGATCCCAACAAACCGATTGTGTAGGGATGGCGTGGATTGGCGTAGAGGTCCTTGACCTGGGCTTCCTCGACGATGAATCCGGCATACATCACCATCATCCGATCAGCCAGGCCGGCCACGACCCCAAGATCGTGAGTGATCCAGATGATCGCCATGCCGATCTCGTCGCGAAGCCGTTTAACGAGATCGGTGATCTGCGCCTGAATCGTCACATCAAGGGCAGTCGTCGGCTCGTCGGCGATCAGGAGTTGTGGGTTACAACTGAGGCCCATCGCGATCATGACACGCTGGCGCATGCCACCGGAGAATTGATGGGGATAGTCGTCCAGGCGGTTGGCGGCCTGGGAGATCCCGACCAGTTCCAGCAATTCGACGCTGCGCTTGCGGGCGGCGGCCTTGTCCATGCCCATGTGCAGCATCAATGCTTCAGACACCTGGAACCCGATGGTCAGAACCGGATTCAACGAGGTCATCGGATCCTGGAAAATCATGGCGATCCGATTGCCGCGCACATGACGGATCTCGTCGTTGTTCATCTGTAGCAGGTCTTTGCCGTCAAACCAGACCTCACCCCCGGTGATCTTGCCGGGCGGTTGGGGGATCAACTGCAAGAGCGACATCACGCTCACACTTTTGCCACAGCCGCTCTCCCCGACGATGGCCAGCGTTTCCCCTTCGTCCAGGTAGTAGGAGATGCCGTTCACTGCGCGGACCACGCCGTCCTGTGTGAAGAAGCGGGTCTCCAGCCCCTTCACCTCCAACAATCTACTCATCCCTTCCCTCCGGGTGAAAAATGTGCGAGTACGAAAGATACAAAGTCTGGCCGAGGAAAAGCAGGCGGGCCGAAATCGTCTGCAACGAATCCATCCATGAATAGGGAAATCTTGACAAAGCAACCAAGTACCTTCTGGAGGCTGTCAACCGGGATAATATCACAGCGCTACACAAGTGTCAAATCATCCCAAAACGTAACTACTACAGTTGGGCGTAAGTCCTTTGGCAGTTGCAGAACACGCCGCCCAACTGTTTAAAGTACTTTGCGCATCTCCTTCAACTGCACAAGGATTTCCGCCGCAAAGTACTACCTCGACATTGTCGAGCTACTCAGCCATAGGCCCGGGTACTTGAACCTGCGCCTATAAGGGCGATTTTGTTCTGATGAGGCCGTTCCAGAAAAATAGATATCCCAAGATCGCCGGTTTCCCTGGGAATCTCAGGAGGTTCCGGGATGAGTATTTTTCTGGAACTAACTGAGCGCTCAAATATTGACAGCAAGTGCCCGACGTCTGGGCAGTTACCTCAAAACGGAGGCGATTCTACACCAACGCCAGCGCGGCGCGTGCCGCATAACCGTGGCGCGCAGAATTCGCAAGATCATCCTTCTGATGTATAATACGCGCCATCTTGAACATTTCGGCCGGACCGGCCGGCATTCTCGCGCAGAGATCCGAGCTGGCGCCTGGCCTTCCTGGAGGTCTCCAGTGTCTCGTTTCGTCCGTACACGTTGTCCATTGGCCCCGATCGGCCTGCTGATGTTGGCCAGCCTGCTGGTTCTGCTGAGTGGCTGCGCGGCCCAACCGCAGGCGACGCCCACTCCGACAAAAACGCCCCGGGTGGCAGCGCCGCCTACCACGCCCGCGCCCCAGGCGCCCGCTGCGCCGGTGACCGATACGCCGGCGCCCACCGTGCAGCCCGCGCCCAGCGCGACCCCAGCGCCCACGGTGACGCCGGCAGCGCTCGCGCCCCAAGCGCCCGCCACCCCGGAACCGACCCAGCCACCCACACCCGACCCGAACCTGATCGTGCCGGCCAACGATCCCGGCATCTCGCCCTTCACCGGCCTGCGCCCGGCCGATCCATCGGTGTTGCAACGCCGGCCGCTGGCGATCAAGATCACCAACGACGCTGACGCCCAGCAGAAGCAATCGGATCTCAACAAGGCAGACATCATCGTGGAAAGCCGCGTCGAGTATAGCGAGACGCGCTTGACTGCGATCTACCAGAGCCAGGATGCGCCGCGTGTCGGGCCGATCCGCAGCGCGCGTTTAATCGATATCGAGCTGCCGGCCATTTTCGACGCAGTGCTGTGCTTCTCGGGCGGAGTGGAACCGGTGCGGCAGAAGCTGTACGACTCCGACCTGGGGGACCATATCCTGGAGCAGGCGCTCCACGGCGCGTCTTTCTTTCGGGATATGAGCGTTGGCGGGGTGAGTTGGAACACTCTGTTTGCGAATACCACCACTCTGTGGGATACCAGCACGCAACGCGGCTGGAATGTGGCCCCTCAATCTTCGGCGGCGTGGGTTTTCTCGGTGGGCGCCCCGGCGGGCAGCAAGACGGCGAGCCGCATCGACCTGGCCTATCCCCGGTTCAAGGTGGCCTGGGTCTACGATAGTGGCACGGGCCGCTGGCAAAGATGGAGTGGGGGTCAGCCGCACATGGATCAGGCTGACGGTCAGCAGGTCTCGGCCGCCAACATCGTCGTCCTCGGTGCAAACCACGTGGTGACTTTGATCGTCGAAGACGGCACAGAACGGCGGATCACGGATGGCATCTGCATCAACTGTTCCATCGAAATCCAGTTGTGGGGCGAAGGGCCGCTGAAGATCCTGCGAGATGGCAAAGTCTTTGAGGGGAAATGGGTCCGCCCGGAGCGCCATGCGCCGTTCCGGTTCGTGGACGCCGCGGGGGTCGATATCCCGCTGAAACCGGGCAACAGTTGGTGGCAGGTCGTCCCGCTGGACATGCAGGTCACGGTGAATCCGTGATAGCGGGCGAGGCAAGCTGCCACACATAGCGAACACTTAACTGCCTCTCATCTGAGATTAATGCGGTTGTGGCATCATCACAGTCAGACAGGGTGTGGGCAGGGACAACTCAAACCCTGAGGGCGATTCCTCCTCCATATAAGCATTTCGGAAACGGGTACGATTCCCTGGCGGGTGGGCCAGGGAATTGTGCTTTTAACGGCATTGGTCACAAGTTAAGATTCGCCCGGCTTTGTCAAATCGAGCAGGGCGGGTAGTAGATCGGGTCTGCGTTTGCGTTTGATGATCCCGAGCCACCTGGCGTTGGCCGCCAGGTAGACCGGGGGGTCGGTGGCCGTGCCGCGCAGGGAGGCTTGCCCAAAGGTATCTTCTCAATAGTCGGGGGCAGCTCACGGCGGATCCGTGATCCGCCGCTCGCCCGCCGAGTCACGAACTCGGCTTGAGCAGATTTGTCCCCGCCTTTTTGAGAGGATACCCTGAGGTTCTGCTCCAGACTCTCAACCCACGATTCCGCCGATCCCCATGTCTGTTTGCTCGCACATCCATCTTGACAAACGCGCCAAATGGTAGTATAGTCAGGCCAAATAGAACATCGGTTCGATTGTCAGGACTCGCCATGACCGAAATCGCCACTGCAAACCGTTTGACCATCCTGCTGGGCCGCCTCCAGGCCGCCACCGGCCAGCGCCTCACGCTGCGCGCACTCGCGGCCCAGGCCGGAGTTCCGAAGGATCTGGTTTATCGGCTCGACGCCGGCCAGGCGCGCTACGTCGACCTGGGCGCGCTGGCCA
>MNXL01000346.1 GCA_001871755.1 Anaerolineae bacterium CG2_30_64_16 | reverse complement strand
GCCTCCGTAGTGTGTCGATCTGCGTGGCAGGCGGGAGTCTCGCATGGCGAAGGCTATTACGACGCGTTGATTGGCACATTGGCGTCGAACTTTCGCGGCTTCGTGCTTCGTGCACTTCGTGACGGTTCGCGACTTCGTGATCCAAACGCCTCCACTGCAAAACCCTGAACCGCACCCGCTCATCGCGCATGACTTTCCCCCCGCGCTGAAATGTGCTAGAATGCTCACTGTCTGGTTTCGTCGGCGCCCGAGTGCTTTCTCACCTGATAGTTGAGCCATGACCCAACACACACATCTCGATCCCTCACCCTTTTTCCTGGACGGCGGCCCCACGGGCGTGCTGCTGATCCATGGCTTCACCGGCGCGCCGCCCGAAATGCGTTTGGTCGGTGACTATCTCCACGCCCGCGGCCTGACCGTCTCAGGTCCGCTGCTGCCTGGGCACGGCACGTCGCCGGCGGACATGAATCGCTGCAAATGGACCGATTGGACCGCGCACGCGGCGCATGCACTGGCGGAGTTGCAATCGCACTGCCGGACCGTGTTCGTCGGTGGTCTCTCGATGGGCGCGGTGCTGACCTTGCGCCTGGCCGCGCGTCATCCTGAGCTGGCCGGCGCAATCGCCTATGCGCCGGCCCTGTGGACCGCCGATCGCAAGATCTACCTGTCGCCGCTCATGAAGTACCTGCTGCCCGTCCGACCGGTATCGAGCGAGAGCGACTTGGTGGATCCGCAGGCCGATCTGCGGCTTTGGTGCTACGCAGAGACCCCCGTCTTCGCCGCCCACGAACTGCTTAAGCTGCTCATGCAGGTTCGCCGGCTGCTGCCGCAGGTCACGTGTCCGCTGCTGGTGCTGCACAGTACGGGAGACCGCTCGATTCATCCAGACAGCGCCCGTCTCACCTACGAACGGGCTGGCGCGGGGGACAAGCAGCTCGTGACCATAGAACGTTCTGGCCATGCTATCACCGTCGACACCCAGTGGGAGTTCGTGGCGGATACCACGTACCGGTTTATTACCGCTCACACCGATGCCGTTACATAATGCAAAGACCCGACCTTGCAGCAGGAGGTCGGGTCTTTGCATCTCAGGGCTGCATATTCGAGAAGAAGTAGTTTCTTAAAGACCCGAAGGGTTTCTTGTATCAAGGTCATTTCACGGCGACACGTCTTCCCAAAAACCCTTCGGGTCTAGAAAAGAGGAGGGTCTTGTGCGCGGGCAAACTACTCTACGACTGTTCTTGGCGATTGTCGTGCTGCTCCTGGGACTTGGCGCGGCGACCGTCGCGTTCGCTCAAAGTGGCAGCGTGCACGTGGTCCGGCCGGGCGATACCTTGAGCGGCATCGGCCGGTCGTACGGTGTCAGCCCGGCGATGATCGCCAGCGCAAACGGCATCGCGAATCCCGACCGGATCTTCGTCGGGCAGAAGCTGGTCATCCCGACCTCGGAGCCGGGCGCCGGGACGGTCCACGTAGTGGCCCACCACATGGTGGGGCGCGGTGAGACCCTCTACAGCATTGCTCGCCGATATGGGGTGACGCTCCAGCAGTTGGCCGCATACAACAACATCGCGGACCCCAACCGAATCCTCGTTGGGCAGATGCTGCGCATCCCGCCGCCCGTCAACGTGACGCCGATCCCCACGATCGTGACGCCCGCACCGACCGTGACGCCCTTGCCGATGCCTACCCCGGCTGGCTGCCAGTGTGAGGCGATCGTGATCCAGGAGCCGACGCAACGCATGACGGTCACCAGCCCCGTGACTGTGGTCGGGTTGGGATCGGGCTTCGAGCAAACCGTGGTCGTGGCAGTTCTGGATGGCAGTGGCGGCCAGATCGGCTTGGCGCCTGCGACGGTGGTGGGTGAGTATGGACAGCAGGGGACCTTCACGGCGACGGTGCCCTTCGAAGTGCCGGCCAACAGTCAGTTGGGCCGGATCCAGGTATGGAGCGAGAGCCCGCGGGATGGGGCAATCGAACACCTCAACTCGGTGACGGTGATGATCCAGGGTCTGGATCTGGACGCGCTGCTGGCCGATCTGGCGGACGCAGTGGTGGCCAGGGACTACGCGGCCCTGATTGACGTGATGGGGGATCCTTTCCAGCTTAGCCACTACCGGTCGGAGGGGGTGTCTCTTGCGCCTGCCCAGGTGATCGAGCGGTTGCAGGAGGACTATCTGGGACCGGGCGCGCCCTACCTGGATTTCAGCGTGAACGCGCGCGATCTATTGGGCGACCGCGTGAGTTTTGGCCCCGACATCGTGCACGTGGTGTATAGCCCGCGCTGGGGCCAAAACGCGGCCGACGATGCGTTTCTGTTGATCGGCGATGTGGCGGGGCGGGCGCGGTGGGTCGGCATGCTGTATGTGCCGGAGGCGTTGATCGACTATCGCTAGACGACTGATCTCGGTGCATAGACCCTGCGGGTTTCTCGGGCTGCCGACTGCGCGCGATGGGGTTGGCGCGTGGTTGGCAGGTAGGCTGGCCTGTGGCCGAAAACCCGCAGGGTCTGGCGTTGTCGGTTTGGAAACTCGGCGCCCATTGTGGGCCTTTGAAGGAGAAGGACATGCCCGGTGGCGAGGATGCTTTTGATGTCTTGTGTTACGGCGCCATCACCGTAGACAATGTGACGCACGTGCCGCACTTGCCCATGCCCAGGCGAGATGTGGCGGCGACTTATGAGTACGATGAGGTAGGTGGCGAGGCGCCCAAGGTGGCGATCCCGCTGGCTCTATGGGGGCTGCGCACCCTGTTGGTTGGCAATGTGATCGGCACGGACCGGAAAGGCGCGTTCATCCTGGACAGACTGGCGCGTTATGCTGCAGGGCTGGACACGCGCTACGTTCATCAAGACCCCCATACCGCAACGCCATTTTCGCGCATTCTGGTGACCCCTGACGGCGAGCGGAGCCAGATCGCATACGGATTCGATGACGTCCTCAAAGTGGAACTGGCCTCGGACATCATGCGCCGGGCCGCTGTGCTCAGCGTGGACGCGCACGGTGGGGAGGAGCGCGACCGCGCCGCGCACATCGCTCGCAACCTCGGCAAGCTGGTGATCAGCGCGGACGCGATCTGGCCAGAGCATCCGTTGGCGGGTCTCAGCGATGTGATCGTCATCTCCCGGGCCTGGTTGCACACCAACTTCCCGGGCGTGTACGAGTATGACCACGCGCTGGAGTTGCAGGCCAAAGGTGCGGGGGTGATCATTGTCACCGACGGGCCGCGACCGGTGCTGGTCGTGCGGGCCGATGGGGCTGCCTTCGGCTTCGAGCCGTATCACCTGCCGAACGTGGCCGACACCAGCGGCGCCGGGGATCTGTTCAAGACCGGGATCATCTACGGTTGGCTGCAACCTGATTGGCCGCTGGAGCAGAAGATCGCGTTCGCGTGCGCAGCGGCCGCGCTCAACTGCCAGCGCAAGCGCGGCGACGACCCACCCCCAACACTGGAGGAGGTATCGGCGCTCATGCGGGCGCAGCCCCGCTAGCCTTGCGAAGGTTTCCGAAGACACCATTTCTAACCCAAGTCGGGGCAAAAACCTTCGTAAGGCTGTTCAGCCTCGCTGACTGTGATCGCGCAGCTTGGACAAATCGCGACTGCCGTGCTACACTGTGTTTTGCACCGGGCCGCTGGCCCGGCATTTGTTGTCTGGAGCACTGCATGGGTTTGCCGCTGTATGTTTCACGTAATGGCGTGTTGATCCCGCCATCTCAAGCTTCCGTCCCGATATTCAACTCAGCGCTCTACGGTGCTTTCGGTGTCTACGAATCGATGCAGGTGGCCAACGGCGTGGTGTTCGAGCAGGGCGCCCATCTCGTCCGTTTGGCCCGGTCGGCCGGCATCCTGGAGCTGCCCCTGCCGGCCTCGCTGGCCACCTTCGAGCGCTGGATCGCTGAGGTTCTGGCCGTCAACGCGGCCCCCGATTGCACGTTGCGCCTGTTCGTGGTGGGCGCGGAGAATGGCGGTGAGGTCACTGCATTCATCTGGCCGCAGCCTACGGTGGCCTATCCGCCTGCGCTCTATGCGCACGGCGCACCGGCCATCACGTTCGAGGGGCAGCGGTTCCTGCCGGAAGCCAAATCGCTCAACACGCTGGTCAGTTTCCTGTCGCGGCGCCGGGCGCACGCTATCGGCGCGCACGAAGCGTTGCTGCACCATGGCGGCGCCTTCACTGAGGGCTCTAATAGCAACCTGTTCGCGGTGATCGAAGGCATCGTGCTGACACCGCCTGCCGAAGCGGTCCTATCCGGTGTGACGCGCGACGTGCTTTTTTCTCTGGCCGCAGAAAACGATGTCGCACTTCGAGAGGCTCGGCTGGCCGTGCGCGATCTGCCCCGCTGGGATGAATGCTTTATCACTAGCAGCACCCGACATATTATGCCTATTACCACCATCGACGGCCGCCCGGTGGGCGACGGCGAGGTCGGCCCCCTGACGCGCCGGCTGATGGCGTTGTTCGAAGCCTACTTTGCGCAGGCGACCGCGCGGGAGGCCAGCGTTTTGCGTCGTTGATGCGGGGGTATCCTCTCAAGCGACAGCCATAATCCGGGGTGGCTGTGGCCCGTCTACCGCCCTGAGAAGGTGAAGTCCGATGAGGGTGTCGCGAGAATCTCCTGTCCGCTTGATTGCATTTGTCCGGCGGCTATGGCCCAGGATCTCAGTCCTTTGGGTCGGCCTGGGTCTGGTATCCTGGTCGCGCTCTAGCCAGGTCCTATTCAAGCTGAGGTCTCTCCGGGCATTGCTGAATCGTAGTGGTACCCCTTGCGGGCGCCCAGGGGACTCCACTGGCCGTGTGGCGCGCGCTGTGGCGATTCTGGAGCTGCTGGTGCTGCTGGCGGCGATGCCTCTCCTTCTGTTTCCATCTTACTGGTCCCACTGGACGGCCTTTGCCCTGGTCGGGCTACTTTTGGTGTGGCTGCTGCGCTGGGCCGTACAGCGTGAGCTCTGGCCGCTGACGCCTTTCAACGGGGCGCTGGTGCTCTTTGTGGTGACCATCCCGGTCGCCGTCTGGGCTTCGGCATTGCCGGAACTGACCATTCCCAAACTGGCCGGCCTGATCCTGGGGCTGGCAGCCTTCCGGGCCATTGCTCTCGCCGTGCATAACCGGAATACATTGGGCTGGGGGCTGGTCGTCTTTTCCCTGCTCGGCCTAGGCATGACGGCTGCCGGCGTGTTGGGGGCCGGCTGGCCGGCCAAGGTGCGGCTCTTGCAGCCACTGGTTGCGCGCCTTCCCCGGTTGTTGGCGGGGTTACCCGGCGCGCCGGCCGAGGGTATCAATCCCAACCAACTGGCCGGCTTGCTCATGCTCTATTTGCCTTTCTCGGCGGCAGGTGTGCTGGGCTGGTGGCAAGAGCGGCATCCTTGGCCAGCACTGGTATCGCTGGCGGGGCTGGGGCTCGCCGCCGGCACATTGACGTTGACCCAATCACGCGGGGGATGGGTCGGCGGGGCGTGCGGTATGTTGGCGCTGGCCGTCCTCTGGGCGCTCAGCAGCCAGCGCAGGTGGCTGCGCATCCTGGCTGTGGTCACACCGGCCCTGATCGTCGCCGTGACCATCAGCACCGTCCTCTACGTTGGGCCGGGGCGTGTGGGGGAGATTCTCTACGGGGCGGAACCCTCGGTCAAACTGGAGCAGGCGGTCGGGCAGATATCGATCACTGGCCGGGTCGAGATCTGGTCCCGGGCCATCTACGCCATCCAGGATTTCCCGTTCACGGGCACCGGGCTGGGCACGTTCCGGCGAGTGGTGAACCTGCTGTACCCGCTCTTCCTGGTCGGCCCGGACGTCGATATCGCCCACGCGCACAACATGTTCCTGCAAGTTGCCGTAGACCTGGGGCTGCCGGGGCTGGTTGCCTACCTGGCTCTGCTGTGGCTGGCGGGCGTTGTGACCTGGCAGGTCGCCCGGCGGGGCAGTCCGGTGGTGCGCGCCACAGCCCTCGGCTTGCTAGCGGGGCTGATCGGGCTGCACGTCTACGGACTGACCGATGCTCTGGCGCCCGGCTCCAAGCCGGGACTGGCTTTCTGGGTGGCCTTGGGGTTGATAGCAGCATTGCCGCGGGTAGTCAAGGCCAGGGAATCGTGGCCTGCTGACGATCCGAGCCTGTCGCCTGGTCAATGACGCGGGTGGAGCGGCATTGGAACTTTTCCCCTGGTGATCCCATTACTGTACCCGTATTTCACCGTCGGGTTTGACACCCCCATCCCGCACGCCCACAATCTGATTTTGCAGGTTGGGGTCGACTTGGGTTTGCCTGGACTGATGGCTTATGCTACAATCCTTGTGCTCAGTTTGTGGGTGACGGCGACCACGGCCGCGCGGGGTGAGCGCCGCTTTATGCGCCATCTGGCCGCAGGTCTGTTCGGCGCCCAGATGGCGGTTCTGGCTCACGGCGTGTTCGACGCCGTCCTCTGGGGCACAAAGCCAGCATTCATTGGCTGGTGGCTGCTCGGTTTGATGGTTGTGATTCATCCGAAGGAGTGATCATGGAACTTCGTCAGTACGCCTTGTTGCTGCGCAAGTGGCTCTGGTTGGTCGTGCTTTGCACGATGGCCGCAGGTGTTACCGCCTACGTGGTGAGTAAGAAGAGCACACCGATCTA
>MNXL01000345.1 GCA_001871755.1 Anaerolineae bacterium CG2_30_64_16 | reverse complement strand
CTCAGCAGCAGGGCCAACACGGTCAGCAGGGAGAAAAGGCGGAACTTACGCATGGAAGACTCCTTTCGGTGGATATTGGGTATTCAATGTCGTTAAGTTAAGCGTTACGTAAAGCGAGTATTAGCCGCAAACGCCACGTTTTCCATTACTAAAGCGGAAATTTGTTAACATAATGCGGTTTTCTAACGCTTTTCAATGTTAACATAATCCTTAACTTGATGACATTGATGTTAACATAATCCTTAACTTGATGACATTGATTGGGTATTAGGTACTGGGTATAAGGATGGATCGCGCCGGGAGAGAGAAAACATGGCGAGCCTCCTACTGCAACTTTGAAGCAAGCGAACATCGGCCTGATACTTCAGGTATCGAGAGGGCTACGATGAATGTGGTTGGATAGTATCATACGCGGGCAGGTGTGTCAAAGATCGGGCCTGGTTCAGCCTTGACTTGAACGGAATTCGACGGCATAATCCATCCAGCGGACGATTTTCACAACCGACTCACCGCTCGGGCCGCCGTTCGACAGGCTCAGGAGAGCCGCTCGGCAGAGCCGCTCACGATGCAGTCTCCTGACCGTGCCCGCCCAACATGGCACAAGGTGGCTCGGTCGGAGACCGGCCACAGCAGACGGTGCGGACGATTTGCTGGACCGATCTTGCGAGGCACATCTTGGCGACTGACCCATTGCCACAAGTAGTAGCGCCTGGCTACACTGAATCCGATCGCTTTCAGGCTACCGGCGTGAGTACCATCGCCGCGGGGCACGCGCTCCACGACACCTACACCGCGTTCCTGCCACCGCTGCTCCCCGCGCTGATCGCCAAGTTCGCGTTGTCCACCACCGAAGCCGGGCTGCTGAGCGTCTTCATGCAATGGCCGTCGGTGCTCCAGCCCTTCATCGGCCACCTGGCCGACCACATCAGCCTGCGCTGGTTCGTCATCCTGGCGCCGGCCGTGTCGGCCACCACGATGAGTTTGTTGGGGGTGGCGCCCTCCTACGCGGCGCTTGTGCTGCTCCTGCTCGTGGCCGGGACCAGCTCGGCCGCCCTCCACGCGGTGGCGCCGGTGATCTCCGGCAACCTGTCTGGCCGAAACCTGGGCCGGGGTATGGGTTTCTGGATGGTGGGCGGGGAGCTGGGCCGGACGCTCGGCCCGATCATCATCGTGAGCGCGGTAGCCTGGCTGACGCTGGAAGGCACGGCCTGGCTGATGGTCGGGGGCTGGCTGGCGTCGGTCATGCTTTACATCCGGCTTCGAGGCGTCTCGGGCCGGCCGGTGAACGGCGATGCGGCGCGACCGTGGCGCCAGGCTTTGCGGGCCATGCGGCCGCTGCTGGTCCCGCTGTCGGGCATCATCCTGGTGCGCGCGTTCGTAGTCGCCGCGCTGACGACCTATCTGCCGACCTTCCTGAGCCAGGAAGGCGCCAGCCTGTGGGTCGCCGGCGCGTCCCTCTCGGTCCTGGAGGCCGCCGGCGTGGTCGGCGCGCTGACCGGCGGCGCGCTGAGCGATCGCCTGGGACGTCGGAGAACCCTGGCCATCTCGTTGGCCACGACGCCGCTCTTTATGTTTGTATTTCTGGGGGTGCGCGGCAACGCGCAACTGCCCATCCTGCTGCTGTTAGGCTTCACCGCGCTCTCGACCACGCCGGTGCTCATGGCGCTGGTCCAGGAGAGCTTCCCGGAGAACCGGGCGTTGGCCAACGGCGTCTACATGGCCCTGGCGTTCCTGATCCGGGCGGGCGTCACAGTTATGGTAGGGCTGGCCGGAGATACGGTTGGGCTACGCGCCGCGTTCACGGCCACCGCGGCCGCCCCACTGCTGGGGCTGCCGATCCTGCGGGCGTTGCCCGCAGGCCGACCAGGCGCTGGCGCGGCCACCCAAAGCCGCTCCGGGGTCTGATCACAGGAGGTGTTTGACATGACCACAGCCCCGGCATCAGGGATTGCAGATCCCTGGCTGAAACCGAACGGTGAATTCCATTCATCGGGCTGACTTTGCGGGGATCGAAGATGGCGCAAAATCATAACCCGCCCCGGTCAGCGGCCGATCCGCCACCCGTCTACGTCGTTTCCGGCGGCGTGGGGACCAGCGGCGAACAGCTCGCGCGCACGGTGCTGGCGCGCCATGTATGGCGCAGTTTCCAGCGGCCGACGTCAAGGTGATCCTCGTGCCACACGTGCGCCGGTCGGAAGATGTCGAGAGGGCGGTGCACGAGACCGGCGCGAGCGGCGGCATCCTTGTCCACACCCTTGTAAACGACGAACTGCGCCGCGAGCTCGTCGAGCTGGCAGAAGCGGCAGGGGTGACCGCCATCGATCTGGTCGGTCCGCTGATCACTCGCCTGAGTGCAGCGCTGGGGCAGGCGCCGGCCGGCCAGCCGGGGCTTTACCGGCAGCAACGCGAGGCCTATTTCGGCCGCGTCGAAGCGATCGAGTTCACCGTGGCGCACGACGACGGGCAACGCCTGGAGGAGCTTGACAGGGCCGAGATTGTGCTGGTCGGGGTGTCGCGGGTGGGCAAGACGCCGCTGAGCATCTATTTGTCGGTGTTGGGCTGGAAAGTGGCCAACGTCCCGCTGATCCGCGAGCAGTCACCGCCGCCCGCGCTGTTCGAGGTCGATCGGCGGCGCGTCGTCGGGCTGGTCATCGAGCCGGGTCAGCTCATCGCCCATCGCCAATGGCGCCAACGCCACCGCCAATGGCGACATTGGCGGCATCCCGCAGAGCTCCCCCTACACCGACCCGGCTCAGATTTGGGGGGAGATGGAGGCCGCGCGGCAGATCTTCCGGCGCCACGGCTTCGGCAGTGTGGACATCACCGACAAGCCGATCGAGGCCAGCGCCGAAGAGGTGATGCGCTCGTGACGCGCCGGCTGGGGACAGGTGTCGGCTGACGCGCAAACCGGCGACGGCAACTATCTCGGTCACTCCGGTTGCCCCGCCGCCTGGTGGGCAAATCGACACGGCTCCGGCTGGCGATACCCGCGACAAGTCGCCAGGATATAGCGGATGGCCGTCTCCAGCGTCATCCGGTGCCCCACGGAAACATAGACCGGCTTGACCTGCCCTCGCGTGCGGACGGCCGCGCCGATAACCTCATCTCGTTCGTACAGCGGCACCCAGGCCCCGGCTGTTGGCGGCAGTTCGCCATGTTCGCCGCACAGGGGAGACCTGGCGCAGCCGATGGCGGGCTTGTCAAGGATCAGGCCAACGTGGCACGCCAGCCCGAACCGCCGCGGATGCGCCAGCCCATGCGCGTCGAAGATAAAGAGATCGGGGTCAGTCGCCAGTTTCTGGCAAGCGGCCAGGATCACCGGCGCCTCGCGGAACGCGAGCAGGCCGGGAACGTATGGAAAAGTGGCGACGGCCTCCGCCCGCACGACTTCCGACACGGTCAGGTCGGGAAAGCTGAGCGCCACAATCGCGGCCCTGGCCAGGCCCTCCCGGATGCTCACATTCACCCCGGCCACGACGCGGATCTCGTCCAGGTTCTCCCCGGTCACCACCCGCTCACGCAGGTGTTCCTGAAGGCGGATGGCCTCGGCAGGGGTCACCTCCCACGGGTGAAGCGGCTGAATCCTCATCGACACAGATACGTCACGCGTCGGCGCGCTTCAACACCCGCAAGGCGCGCAGCGTGACCCACTTGCTGGGCTGTCCCTTGGCCTCCACGTCGACCCACATCTTGCCGTTGTAGGTGTACTCCATCTTCCAACGCCCCTGGGTGTCCTGCTTGCGCAGCAGCAGGTCGAGCGCATCGGCCAGCCGTGGGTCGTCCCCGCAGCCGAGCGCGGTCAACGCCTCCAGGTTCTGGAGCACGTCGGTCACGTAGGCGATGGGATAGCCGAACTTGAACCAGCTCCCGCTCGGCTTGGTATCGAACGGCGTCGGGTAGTCGGCCAGAGCCGGATTCCCCTCGAGCAGGAATCGGACGCCTGCAGCGATCGCATCTTGCATCGCGGGCGTGCGCGCGGCCGGCAGCACTTTGCCCAGGGCCAGCATCGCCTTGACCGCCCCCCACGCGCACGGCCGATGGCTGTTGGCCGAGCACGCGAAGCCCGGTCCGCTGTTGCCGCTGCGGTAATAGCGCACCGCCGCGTCCTTCTGCCCGGCTGGCGCGATCCCCTCGCCGGTGATGCTGCGCGCCAGCCAGTCCAGCGCCTCCTCCAGCCGCGCGTCCCCTGCCCAGTCCAGAGCCAACAATGCCGCGCACAGGTTGCCTTGCAGGCAGTGGATCATGCCGGCCGGGCTCTGCGTCATGACCGCCGTGAAACCCCCAAAGGGCGAGCGGCCGTGGTTCAGCAGGTGTTCGCAACCGGCGCGCACGCGCGGGTCTTCGCCGTCGGCGCCCAATTGGGCCAGGAAGATCACCGACCAGACCGTGCCCGTGTATTTGGGCGCATAGCCGCTGCCCGGCTTGACCCAGGAGCCGTCCGGCCGCTGGGCCGCCAGGATCGCGGGCACGGGGCCGGTCGCCATGACGTCGGCGCGCGCCCGGCGGACCTCGGGATCATCTGCGGGGCGGTCGAGGAGCCCGGTCAGCGCGCAGTAGCGCACGCCGGGGTTTTCCGGGTCCGGCTCCAGCAGCCACGGCAGCGGATCAGCGTTCAGGCGTTCCATCCATGCCATTATCTACCTCCTGCAAATCTGTCAGCCATCTTGCGGTTTCCGCGCCAGCAGCACCATGCGGTGGCTGTCCAGCATCAGCGCGCTGCCGTCCAACCCGCCGTAGGTTGCCTCCAGGTGCAGCCCTGCGGCTTCCATCATCCCGGCGAGTTCGGTGAGGCTGTAGATGCGCATGGCATGGCTGTACTCGGTGCGCGCGCCCGTGGAATAGAGCATCGTGACCGTCACCTCCATGCGGCTGGTCAGCAGGTTGAAGTACCGTTCCTCCAGGACAATCAGCCCGTCAGGGTAGCGGCTGACGCTGCTGGGAGTGAAGCGCCGCATCAGCGATTCGCGATGCACGATTTCCATCAGGAACAGGCCGCCCGGTTTGAGCGCCTTGTGCACCTGCGCCAACACCTGCTGGTCCTCCGCCTGGCTTTCCAGATAGGCGAAGGCGGAGAAGATGTTGATCACCGCGTCGAACTCGGCCTCGAACGGCACATGGCGCATGTCGCCCTGAACCCAGCGGACCTCTACGCCGGTCTCCGCAGCGGCCACGGCGGCCTTGTCCAGGAACACGCCGCTGAGATCCTGGCCGGTGACCTGGTAGCCGAGGTGGGCCAGCGGGATGCTGTGCCGGCCGTGCCCGCAGCACAGATCGAGGATTTTAGCGCCGGGGGGCAATCCAAGCCGATCCACGATGTCGGCCGTTTCCTGCGCGGTCCGCTCAGGGGTTAGAATCGGCGCGTACAGGCGCAGGTAGTCCTCGCCGAAGAACTCGACATACCACGGTTGCTCGCTCATGATTGACACCTCTGACGGCCCACTCATACTGACTGCATCTCAGCTTCCCGAGTCACACCCGCGCACGCGGGTGTCCAGGGGTGACGCCGACCCTCAGAAAGCCGACTACTGCGTCACACCCGCGCACGCGGGTGTCCAGGCCGCTGGATTCCCGCTGTTGCGGGAATGACCGGCTTGGAGGGGACGCGGCACAAGGACTAATTCCGCGCAAATGCCCGGATCGCCCGGGTGATCCAGAACACCGACCAGGCGATCATCGCCGTGCCGGCCAGCACGATGCGGACCGGGTCGACGATCGGCACGTATTCGACGCCACCGGCATGGATGCGAATGAAGCCCTGGGGTTGCGCGGCGCCACCGCCGCCACCCCCGCTCCCGCCGGCAGCGCCGGTCGCCGCAGCCGGATCGGTCTCCTCGCCGCTATGACCGGCGCCATAGCCAAAGCCGTAAGCCACCGAGGCCACCGGGATTACGGTGACATCCCCCTCCTGGCGCGGCTCGCCGAACACAGCGTTCACATTCAGATGTTGCAGCATCTCTTCGATGGGTTCGATGGTTGCAGTCATCGTCTCGTTCATGGAAATCCTCCTGATTTGTGGGGCACGGTCGGAAACCGGTCCGTGCGCATCCTGTTACAGTGGTCTGCGGCCCAGCCGCACCAGGCTCACGGCCAGCATGATCCCCAGGCACACGCCCGCGACGGCCAGGCCGGCGACGACGATGTCGCGGATGGCCTGCCGCGTTGCGTGGAGGGTGGCGACGTGACGCTCCGCCCCATCTGGCTCGTGCACCACCACCTCGACCGGCGTCACGTGTACCCCCGCGGCGGCCCCGCCGCCGCCTTCGGTCTGCGATCCACCGTACCAGCCGCCGACCCGCGCCACGGGCTGGATCGTCCGGCCGCCGACGGTGATCTGCTGGCCGGTGAGCAGCCGGTTAATCCTGATCGGTTCCGCCATTTGATCTGCCATCTGGCCCTCCAAACTAAAACCCTCAAACTACCAGGGCGACGAGTTGTTGAAGCTCTGGATGTTTCTGAATGTCCACGTGTTCTGCCGCCCAATCCGCATAATGCCTGCAAGGAAAATTAGGGGCCAGGCGGTGACACAATTGAACCAAATGGTCCTTGCCATGAAACCGGATCAAACAGGAAAGAATCGAACCGCTTGAAATTCCTGAGCTGCAGCGTTTGGACCTTCATCGTCTTAGCCTCCGGTGATGACAACACATTTTCAGATTATAGCATAGGCGTATCCTCTCAATAATCCGGGGTGGCTGTGGCCGGTCTCCTGACCGAGCCACCGTGGCTCGGTCAGGAGACCGG
>MNXL01000260.1 GCA_001871755.1 Anaerolineae bacterium CG2_30_64_16 | reverse complement strand
TCTGGACGGATTGGGCGCATTGCGCAACCCGCGGCTGGTGGCGAGCGCGATCGCTATCGGGCTGCTGGCCTGGACCTTCAGCATGTTGGAGTACTACTGGGTGTTTCGGGCGTTTGCCCTGCCTGTAGGCTTCGTGGGGACCTTCTTCGCGGTCTCCGCCGTCGGCCTGAGCACCGCCATCCCATCCGCGCCCGGATATGTCGGCGCCTTTGAGTTTGCCGGAGTGGCCGTGCTGGGCGCGCTCGGAGTGGCCTCAGCCTCCGCGTTCAGCGCGGTAGTGCTGCTCCACCTGCTGCAAATCGTGCCCGTGACAGTGGCCGGGCTGTTCTGCGCGTGGCGGGAAGGTCTCTCCCTGACCCCGCGATGAAGCATCGAGAGCTTTCCAGCGCCGCGGGCCATCGGTCCCAGAACACTGCTGCGGCCCGGCGCACACTTACTATACTGAGCGCGTGTCAGTTTTCGGGCCTTCGCTCAGTCACACCCGCGCACGCGGGACGTCATTCCCGCGAAAGCGGGAATCCAGGCTGCTAGATTCCCGCTTTCGCGGGAATGACGTCCCGCGTGCGCGGGTGTGACTGAGCGAAGGCCCGAAAACTGACACGCGCTCAGTATAGTAAGTGTGCGCCGGGCCGCAGCAGTGTTCTGGGACCGATGGCCCGCGGCGCTGGAAAGCTCTCGATGCTTCATCGCGGGGTCAGGGAGAGACCTTCCCGCCACGCGCAGAACAGCCCGGCCACTGTCACGGGCACGATTTGCAGCAGGTGGAGCAGCACTACCGCGCTGAACGCGGAGGCTGAGGCCACTCCGAGCGCGCCCAGCACGGCCACTCCGGCAAACTCAAAGGCGCCGACATATCCGGGCGCGGATGGGATGGCGGTGCTCAGGCCGACGGCGGAGACCGCGAAGAAGGTCCCCACGAAGCCTACAGGCAGGGCAAACGCCCGAAACACCCAGTAGTACTCCAACATGCTGAAGGTCCAGGCCAGCAGCCCGATAGCGATCGCGCTCGCCACCAGCCGCGGGTTGCGCAATGCGCCCAATCCGTCCAGAAATTGGTCCATCCAACCGATCGGCCGCCGGGTCCGGGGGAAACGCGCAGCGACCGGGACCAGCCGCGCGATCACCACGGGTCGGAAGGCCAGCAACAGCCCCAGTGCGAGCAGTGCGCCGACGAACAGGACGGTGACCGTGGTCAGGCCGGCCGCCAGCCAGGCGGGCCGTGGCAGGAATCCCGAGGCGATCAACAGGATACCCACGGTGGTGAGCCCATCGAGCACGCGCTCGGTGGCGATGCTGCCCAGGGCCGCGCTCGCGGCCACGCCGCGGCGGTGCAGGACGCCTACGCGCACCAGCTCTCCCAGCCGCGCCGGCAGCAGCATGTTGCCCATGTAGCCGATCGTCACCACGCTGTACAGGTCGCGCCAGGTGAGGCGCTTGACCGGCCTCAGCAACACGCTCCAGCGCCACGACCGGCTCCCCAGGTCGATGAAATAGGTCAGCACCGCGGGGATGAGAAAGCCCCAGCGGGCGGCTTGCAACGCCTGGCCGACCTCGCCCATGTCGATCCGGCGCAGGGTCAGCCAGAGCAGCAGCGCGCTGAGGAGCAGCCCGAGCGCGATCTGTCCCCCACGCCGGGGGGAGAGCCATCCTTGAGCGGGGTGGCGCTGGCTGCGTACGCGATTCGTCATGCGGCGCCGCCGTGCGGTTTCAGGATATCGCTGGCGAGATACGGGCTCAGCACGTCGCCGAGCCGGGCGCGAAACTGGCGGGCCGGCCGGATCCCCATCCGGTCCAGCCGGTAGCGCAGCATCACCCGCAAAGTGCTCAGGCCGTAAGTCACGCTGCGCCGGAAGGTGACGGACGACGCCTCGGCGAAGTAGCGCGTCGGCACCGCGATCTCGCCGATGCGGAAGCCGAACGCGGCCGCCTGGGCGATCACCTCGGTGTCGAACACGAAGTCATCCGAGTTGAGCAGGAACGGGATGGTCTCCAGCAGGTGGCGGCTGTACGCGCGAAAGCCGGTATGGCATTCGGACAGCCGCAGGCCCAACGCCCAGTTTTCGACGGCGGTCAGGAAACGGTTGCTGATGTATTTCCACCACGGCATGCCCCCGGCCAGCGTGCCCCCGTTCAGCAGTCGCGAGCCCATCATCATGTCGGCCTCGCCGCGCTGGATCGGCGCGATCAGTTCCGGGATCAGGGTCGAGTCGTACTGGTAATCGGGGTGGAGCATCACGACGATATCGGCGCCGTCGCGCAACGCCTCGATGTAGCAGGTTTTTTGGTTTCCGCCGTAGCCGCGGTTCTGGATGTGGATGACGACCTTCAGGCCCAGGCGGCGGGCGACCTCCACCGTATCGTCGCGGCTGACATCGTCCACCAGGATGACCTTGTCGACGACGTGCGGTGGGATATCGTTGTAGGTTTTCTCCAGTGTGCGCGCGGCGTTGTAGGCCGGCATCACGACGATAACCTTTTGATCGTGCACCATCTGTTCCTCTGCTTCTGTCTGGCCTTCACGTCGTCTCCTTGAGACGTGGGAAAGAATAGCATATAAACTCAGCAATGAGCAAATCGGACCCGGTTCTAGATGGTGTTTTGGTAGCGTGCGGCGGGGCGCGGTTTGAGGAGAATGGGCTGTGCGATCATGCTGTAGAACTGAGTCTGACTTGCCAAAATCGCACAGACCAGCGACAATAGCGCCATGACCGGATTCGTGATGCCGTCTCGCGAAGAGATAAACGCTGCCTATCTGCAAGGCGAGGGAGCGACCGTTGCTTGTGTTGCGGCGAGTCCCGCCCAAGTCGGCGCCAACCGGCTCTGTCAGCCTCCCGGAATCGTCAGTAACTCAAATTCGTACAGCAAATTCCAGCCTGAGTTGTCTCAAAGTCGTTGAAACATTCTGTTGCAGGTATGCGAGGAAGTCGAATGCCAGACAGCAATTTAGTGTTTCGTAGGCAGTTCCTAATGACGCCAGACACTTGCGCATCCCTTGGGCATTGGCAACAGACGCACGTCGGCCATTACCATTTATATGCTCATCCTGACATACAACTTTCCAGCGTAAGATCAGCGGATGCAAATGTGACTGTGACGTTGGTGGGGTACATCATCGACCCCAATTGTCCGGAAAAATCAAATACCGGTGTACTCAACACGATTGCCGATTTCACCGATTCGGTTGAATGGATTAGCCACTATCTATGCTCCGTTTCCGGTCGCTTTGTCTTAGTGATCTCTACGCCAAACGAGACATTGCTGTTTCATGATCCATGTGGATTCCGAACTGTGTACTATACGAAATATCAAGGTAAGATATTCATTGGATCACAGCCCTTGATCTTCAAACAAGTTCTGCCCCTAGAGGACGGAGAGCGGCTCTCATCCTATATCGGATCATCATACGTGAAGACTCAAATTGAACATTGGATACCGAGCGGATGCTCTCTTTTTGAGGAAGTTTACCATCTAGTCCCCAATCACTACTTGCGCTTATCAACGTTGGAGCAGATAAGGTATTGGCCAAGATGGGTATTCCCTCAGAAGCCGGTGTCTGAAGTGGTAGCGGAAGCCTCTGATCTCTTACGGAGGCTAATGCTTGCTGCGAACAACCGGTTCAAGCTGGCATTACCATTAACTGCGGGGTGGGACTCAAGGACAATTCTTAGTGCTTCGAAGAGTATTGCCAATGAGATGTACTTCTTTACATTACAATATCGTGACTTGCATCCCCAATCAAACGACATCAAGATCTCGGCGAAGCTCCTGCACTCTCTTGGCTTAGGGCACAACGTTATTGATTGTGGCAAAGCAGCTCCTGAAGCATTTCGCGAGATGTATCAGCGGAACGCCATGCCTACGCATATGGACGACTGGGGGCAAATGGCATATGCAATGGTTGACGCGTATCCGCAAGACAGGGTATGCGTAAAAGGGAACTGTTCCGAGATTGCCAGGTGCTTCTACTATAAGGACGGTACGCATCCACCGATTACTTCTCCTGATCAAATCATCGCCCTTGTGAATGGGTGGCACACGATACCGTTTATACGTGAGCAGATCTCCACCTGGTACGATCAGGCTAGCGAAGTTGCTGCCGAAGCAAACATGGATATTCTCGATCTATTCTACTGGGAACATCGAATGGGCAGTTGGCAGGCACAGGGACAGCTTGAATGGGATATCGTCCAAGAGGCATTTACTCCGTTCAATCACCGAGGCCTTCTCGAACTCATGCTGAGTACTCCTGCCAAGCTGAGAAGTGCTCCTGATTACCCCTTGTACCAAATGATGCTCAAAGTCTTGTGGCCAGAAGTCCTGAGGCAGCCCGTGAACCCTATGACAGCAAAGAAGCGGTTGACGAAACTCTTGAGAGACATAACAGCGCCGGTAAGCGGAAGCGGCAGAGGCGCCATCCTGGGCCGAAGAGGTTTTTCCAGGGTTGTCGCGCGACAAGGCAACCCGTTTGAGGAATCATAGGCAACTGTACAGAACCATAGGGTTACGGCAGTCCTTGCTGATACCTCCACGCGTTTTTAGATGCTCCTTGCCAAGTATCCTCTCAATAGTCTGGGGCAGCTCAAGGCGGATCCGTGATCCGCCGCTCGCCCGCCGAGTCACGGACTCGGCTTGAGCAGATTTGTCCCCGCCTTTTTGAGAGGATACCTTGCCAAGAACTCACGTCACTAGGATGGAGACATTGTACATTAACTACACAGATTCCGACAGGTCAGACCCTTGCTTGGTTCTGGCTTGTCCAGGTTAGGAGATTCTGTACATGATTCTAGAAGAACTGACTGAGCCGCAAAGGGTCAGGACTACTTCGCGTATTGTAGGAACTGATGACATACCGGCTATTCGCATCGAACCTTCCAAGGGTTGGGCTGCCCTTCAGTTTCGCGAGCTGGGGAAGTACCGGGAGCTGCTCTACTTTCTCATCTGGCGCGACGTCAAAGTGCGCTACAAGCAAACCGCACTCGGTGTTGCGTGGATCGTCCTCCAGCCGCTGTTGAGCACAGTGGTGTTTACAGTGATCTTCGGGATCCTGCTCAAGGTGCCGTCGGACGGCGCGCCATACGCGCTCTTTGCGCTCGCTGCGCTCGTCCCCTGGCAATACTTCTCAGGCAGCTTGAGCAGGGTGGGCACGAGCCTGGTGAACAGCGCCAACTTGATTACCAAGGTCTATTTCCCGCGGCTGATCATCCCGCTCTCCGGCGTGCTCTCCACTTTGGTGGACTTCATCATCGGGTTCGCCGTGCTGGTCATTCTGCTGATCGTCTATCGCGTGCCGTTGACGCCGCAGGTCGTCTGGCTGCCGCTGTTCCTGCTGTTGGCGATCGTGACCGCGCTCGGTTTTGGCCTGTGGCTGGCCGCGCTTAACGTGCGCTATCGGGATATCAACTATCTCATCCCGTTCCTGCTACAGATCTGGATGTACGCGACGCCCGTCGTGTTCGGCGCCACGCTGATCCCTGCGCGCTACCGTTGGTTGATGGCGCTCAATCCCATGACAGGTGTCGTGGAGGGTTTCCGTTGGGCCCTCATCGGCGGCATCCTGCAGGACTCTAACCCGCCCGGCCCATTGACGGCGGTGTCGGCCGCGATCTCGCTGGTCGTACTGCTGGCGGGCCTGGTTTTCTTCCGCCGAACTGAGCGGACCTTTGCGGACATTATCTGATGCATGACATCGCTATCCGAGTCGAAAACGTCAGCAAGCTTTACCACCTCGGCCGCGCGCAAGAACGCCATGATACGCTGCGGGACGCGATTTCCGATTTTAGATTGAGGATTTCCGATTTGACGAAGCCCAATCGCCAATCGCCAATCGCAAATCAAAAACCCGAAGATCTCTGGGCCCTGCGCGACGTCTCCTTCGAGGTGAAACGCGGGGAGGTGGTGGGCATCATCGGCCGCAATGGCGCGGGCAAGTCCACGCTGCTCAAGATTCTCTCTCGCATCACCGAGCCGACCAGCGGCTACGCCGACATCCACGGCCGCGTAGGGAGCCTGCTGGAAGTGGGCACAGGGTTCCACCCCGAGCTGACCGGCCGCGAGAACATCTACCTGAACGGCGCGATCCTGGGTATGCGCCGCGCCGAGATCAACCACAAGTTCGATGAGATCGTAGCTTTCGCCGAGATCGAGCGGTTCCTGGACACGCCAGTGAAGCGCTACTCCAGCGGCATGTACGTGCGCCTGGCGTTCGCGGTCGCCGCGCACCTGGAGCCGGAGATCTTGCTGGTAGACGAGGTGCTGGCGGTCGGGGATTCGAGCTTTCAGAAGAAGTGTCTGAACAAGATGCAGGACGTGGGAGAGCAGGGTCGGACGGTCCTCTTTGTGTCCCACAACATGCCGGCCGTTACCCGCCTTTGTGAGCGAACCATCTTGCTGGATGAAGGTGGTGTTCTGATGGATGGCCCGTCCTACGAGGTGGTTGGCGCCTATTTGAGCTCAGGGCTGGGCACGACGGCCGTGCGCGAATGGCTGGATCCGGCGAAGGCGCCAGCCAGCGAGGCGATCCGCCTGCGCGCCGTGCGGGTAAGAACCGAGGATGGACAGACTGCCGGGACAGTTGACATTCGACGACCGGTCGGAATCGAGATGGAATATGAGGTGCTGGAGTCAGGCTACACACTGATGCCTCACCTGGTGCTGTACAATCAGGAGGGCACACTTCTCTTCGTAGCCATAGACCAGGACCCAACCTGGCGACGCCGTCCCCGCCCAAAGGGGCGCTATGTAAGCACTGGGTGGATCCCTGGCAATCTCCTGGCTGAAGGCGCCATGATTGTCGGCGTAGCTATGCGGACTGTAGATCCGCAGATGCTGCATTTCGACGTGCGCGATGCGGTTGCTTTTCAGGTTGTCGATACCCCGGATGGCGATTCTGCGCGTGGTGATTGGGGCGGACAAATGCGGGGGGTCGTGAGACCGCTCTTGGAGTGGCGCACGCAATTCAGTCCGGACAGTCGCGAAGGCGCTATACCTGACAAGGTGACAAGGTGACAAGGTGACGCCGATGCGCCGCATCGGGTGTTCGATGCGCCGCATCGGACAACCTCACTTCGTGACCGTGACGAGTATATACTGCCCACGGGCATAAACTGCGTTTCTTCGAGTCCCGCAGAAGTTGCTTTGTCACCCCTTCGCTTCACTCAGGGCAGGCTCTGAGCGGGTGAGTCCCGTGAGGTGCGTTGCGGCGAAAATCCAGCGAAGAGCCTGCCCTGAGTGCAACGAAGGGGTCTCGTTGCGACACCGGATTCTTCGCTGGATGCTCGCCGTCGCGAGAAGTCAGGGGCAAACCCGCTCAGAATGACAGACGCCAAAAAG
>MNXL01000044.1:6727-7457 GCA_001871755.1 Anaerolineae bacterium CG2_30_64_16 | reverse complement strand
CCAAGTCGATCCGACTCGCGGATACTGAAACACAGCGCGGCTCGTTGTTTACCGTACACACTTTGTGCTTCAACCAAGTCGATCCGACTCGCGGATACTGAAACCTTGATGTCATGGTCAATAAAGGCAATCTTATCTGGTGCTTCAACCAAGTCGATCCGACTCGCGGATACTGAAACACTGTCGGGCATAACCTTTACTCTGTGCCTCAGAGCTTCAACCAAGTCGATCCGACTCGCGGATACTGAAACCCGACCTATCCGTGTATCCGTACCAGCATCCGTGTCTTGCTTCACCCCATCGATCCGACTCGCGGATACTGAAACGCAAGGGCAGGCCGCGGTCGATCGTAAGGTTGCAGTGCTTCAACCAAGTCGATCCGACTCGCGGATACTGAAACTGACGAGAACAGCGAATGGTATGCGCAGCACATTGGCTTCAACCAAGTCGATCCGACTCGCGGATACTGAAACACAGCGCGGCTCGTTGTTTACCGTACACACTTTGTGCTTCAACCAAGTCGATCCGACTCGCGGATACTGAAACCTTGATGTCATGGTCAATAAAGGCAATCTTATCTGGTGCTTCAACCAAGTCGATCCGACTCGCGGATACTGAAACACTGTCGGGCATAACCTTTACTCTGTGCCTCAGAGCTTCAACCAAGTCGATCCGACTCGCGGATACTGAAACCCGACCTATCCGTGTATCCGTACCAGCATCCGTGTCT
>MNXL01000044.1:0-6712 GCA_001871755.1 Anaerolineae bacterium CG2_30_64_16 | reverse complement strand
GCGGATACTGAAACCCGACCTATCCGTGTATCCGTACCAGCATCCGTGTCTTGCTTCACCCCATCGATCCGACTCGCGGATACTGAAACAGCCCCTGGCGCTTGCCGCTCGGCTGCCGTCTCCACCCTCGCTGTCCTCACGTGATGGAGGTCTGCTGTCACGAAGTGCCCGCGCTGACGGAGCGCCGGCCGGGCCAGCGCGTGGCGTGTCACCTGGCAAACGCGCAGTGAGGCCCCCGACTTGCGAAAATGGTCACTGCTCAGGCATAGAACCCTTGCGAAGGTTTGTGAGCAGATTTCAGGCCGGAAGGGCCCTCGTCAGCCAAGAATCGCTCTATCGGTCAGGCTATTCGCAACCTTCGCAAGGGTGGCGGAGCAGTTACCTCAGTCCTTAGCATAACGTAATCCCGTCATGCCGACCCGCCAGGAGCTAAAGCACGCTGGCTACAATGTGCAAGCCCCCTAAAGGGGGCTATCATACCCGGGGCAGTCCCCTTCAGGGGGCTTTCACCTCGTAGCCGGATGGCTTCAGCCTCCGGCGGGCCGGGTGCGCGGCGCATCTAACATTGTCGAGGTAGTTACGAGCAAGCAATAAGAGAGAACAAGGGACCGATGGGGGGTAGAATGGTGGCCGATGTAGCCAGGAAGGCGATAGAGCGGATAAAGGCGGCGCAGAGGATGGAGAGTGGATAAGCGGGTAAGAAAAGGGAGCATCGGCAGATCTCCTGGGCTTCATTGTCACAGAGGGTTGTCTAAGGTGTGGCTGTGAGAAAGGGCCTCACCCACGAAATCCCTGCTTTTTGTGCAAGAATTCGGTGAGCAAGGTTGGCGCCTTCTTGGTTCCGGCTTGTCCGGGTTAGGAGAAGTATGCGAGACATTACCAGGCAACTGACCATCACTCGTCTTGAAATCCGTCACCGTATGGAGAGCCGATATCTACTCGAGCTCGCGGAAACGGTGGCATGGCCGGAGGTCAAGTCCACCCTGGAAATGACGGAAGGAGACATGATCCGCTTCGGCCTGGACCCCGGCGAAGAGCTGGTCGGGGCCACGCTGGAATTGGCCTTGGCCGCTGTCCCCTTTGCATGGGAGACGCGCTCACCCGACACGGTGCTCATCACCCGCCTCGCGCGCTTCAGCGAGGTGCAGCATCACTATGGCCTCACCTCACCGGACAAATCGGAGCGACGCACGTGGCGGCTGGAAGCGAAGACACCAGTGCCCGGTGGCACGCTGGTCATTATGCCGTCGACGTACTACGAATTGAACCTGTCGCTGGCTGAAGGCGAGTATCGTCGCTTACGGGGTCTGCCGGCAGGCGCCGCCCTCCAAATGCGGTTGCGACAAGCAGGGCGGCCCTTCCGTGATGTAGTGCTCACCTATCGCGGTACTCTGGACGACCCGCGCATTTTCCCCCAGGACTACACTCCCCGTATGATCTCCCTGGCCCGAGCCATGATCGCTTACTTCGACGGCGATGTGGATGTGGTCGGGCACTATTGCGGGCTTGACACGGAAGAAGATCGCAAGGGTTCAGGCGACGGTTCCCATCCGAAAACGCGCGCCTGGCAGCGCGAGTATTTCGCCGTGGACCCGCTCTCGTCTGACGCCTGGGAAACGGCCTTCGCGGACAGCGTGGCCCGCACGGACGCTATCCTGGCCGAGCGTTACAGCAACCGGCTGCCATCAAGCCCGGTGCGCGAGTTCTACGATCAGCTCGAAACGAGCGCCTGGGAGAGCAAGAAGTTCTATCCGGTCGAGGAGTTGACGGTCGGGCTGCTGGCCAAATATGCCTTTCGGGAGCGGCATCATCTGCCGTCCATTTTCATCGAGGCCCGCTCGACGGTCGGCAACCGCAAGGCGTGCCAGGCCGCCTGTGATGCGCTGAGCCGCGCGGCAGCGTCCTTGTTCGGCGTGCGCTTCGACCACATCTCGTTGGCAGTGGAGGAGATCGGCGACGAGCCGGGAGGCCAACCGGCTGCAGAAGCTCCATCAGATCAGGCTGGACAGCAAACGGATGTGAGCGCGAGACAGGAAGAACATGCGGCCAGCTCCCCGGCGTCCACCTGAAACGATGCGCATCTGGACGATCCAACCGGTTGAAGTCCTGGCCCGGCTCGAAGCTGAGCAAGTGTTGTACGCTGAACCCGCGTACATCTGGCCTGAGTTCCGCGATGCCTACGACTGGCTGGCCGGCCAGATGCAGCGGCGCATCCCCGGCTATGGCGGCCGCTATCCTTGGTGGGGCTGGTATCAGCCCCGGCCTGACCTGCGCCGATCGGGCCACTTGCCCCGTGGCACGGCCGGCGTGCGGCTGGAGCTGGAGCTTGACCCGTCCCAGGTCCTGCTCTCCGACTTCGAGGCATGGCACATCGTCCTGAACCATGGCTACCTGGCGCTCACCGAGGCGGAGGATGATGCCTGGGACGCACGTTTCCAGGCGGCCGTGCCCGATAGACGCGCCTGGCCTCCGCCGGAGCCGTGGTACTCCGAAATCCTGAGGAGCTGGGAACGCATCTTCGACCCTTCGATCGAGCTCAGGGCAGGCCTGGAAGCGCTGGAGAAGTCGGAATACTGGCAGACGCAGACGCGTTACGTCCAGGCTACGTACGAGATGTTGCGCCTGGCCGACGTGCGGCGACGCACCTTCTTTGTGGCCCGGTAGAGGGCTGATAAAAAACAGTGGGTGCTGATATAACAAAGACGTGAAGACACCCTGCTGAGAAGAACGCGTGGGAGGCCAAGACGGGCATCACCGCGAGCATGACCAGCGGTGACAAAGGTCAAGGATTTTGAAAATAGGAGTCACCCCACACATGGTTGCGGACTTGAAGAGCTGGCTGCGCTCGGGGCGGCGTCGGCCCGGCCGCGATTTCCAGGCCGAGCTCTATGTGGGCCCCCAGATCGTGATCATCGCGTTGCTGCTGATCGCCCAAATCCTGGTCTTCTTGAGCGACCTGGAGAACCGCGCCGCGGTTCACTGGCAGATCGTCTATTTTGCGATCTGCTTCTACGCACTGGCGGGGCTGGCCTGGTGGACGGGCCGGGGGGCCGGCACGTGGCGACCCCGCGCGGCCAGTTGGGTCATCGTCTGCGGAATAACCGGGCTGGTCTTTTTGGGCAACTACTGGCTGGCCGCGCCCGGATTCCTGATGCTGGTGTCCCTGCCGGTCCTCCTGGCCGCGACAATGATCGGGCTGCCCGCGGCAACCGTCATCGCCGTGGGCGCCACGCTGCTGCTCTTGCTGCTGCCGCCGTCCTTCACATCCGGCGCCCCAGCCCCGCTCATGTTGACGGTGCTGGTCGTGATCTGGGGGACCTGGGGGCTGACCCGCGCGCTCTACACCCACCTCTACGCGGTCACCGACTGGTCCTGGCAGTATGCCCGGCAGGCCGCCGCGCTGATGGCGGAGGCGAAAACGCGCAAGATCACCCTGGCGCAAGCCCTGGACGATCTGGCCCACGCCAACCAGCAGTTGACGCGGCTCAATGTGTGGGCCGAAGCCATGCGCCGAACGGCTGAAGATGCCCGCACGGCCAAGGCCGAGTTCGTCAGCAACGTGAGTCACGAGCTGCGCACCCCGCTGAACATGATCACCGGGTTCACCGAGATGATCCTGGGCTCGCCGCAGACTTATGGCGACCAGATCCCGCCCACCCTGCTGGCCGATCTGGCCGTGATCCAGCGCAACGCCCAACATCTGGCCGAGCTGATCGACGACGTGCTCGATCTCAGCCAGGTGGACACGGATCAGATGGCGCTGACCAAGGAGCAGGTGCGGTTCCAGGATATCGTGGACGAGGCCGCCACAGCCGTGCAGCCGCTTTTCGACTCCAAACGGCTCTATCTTCACCTCGCCCTGCCCGACGATCTGCCCCCGGTTTTCTGCGATCGCACGCGCATCCGCGAGGTCATCCTGAACCTGTTGAGCAACGCCGGCCGCTTCACCGAGCGGGGGGGCGTGCGGCTGCGCGTTTGGCTGGAAGGGATCAACCTCTTTGTCTCGGTCGCGGATACCGGAATGGGGATCGCGCCCGATGCGCAACAAAGGCTGTTCCAGCCCTTCCAGCAAGCCGATGGCACAATCCGGCGTCGGTTTGGCGGCGCCGGGCTGGGCCTCAGCATCAGCAAGCGTTTCGTCGAGCTGCACGAGGGGGAGATCTGGGTAGAAAGCCAGGAGGAGATCGGGACCACCATCACTTTCCGCTTCCCGATCAGGCCGCCCGCCCAGGTCCTGGACGGCTACATGCGCGGCATCGTGCCAGCCTGGGAGTACGCGCAGCGCACCAGCCCCTCCATCAACCTGAAGGTGGCCGTCCCCCCGCGATTCGTCCTGCTGGAAGCGGGCGACGCGCTCAGACGACTGCTGACGCGCTACTGGGACGGCGCGGAGCTGGTCCCGGTCCAGACGATGACGCAGGCCTGCGCGGAGCTGGCCAACCACCCCGCACAGGCGCTGCTGATCAACGACGTCTCCATGAGCGAAGCGCTCAAGCGCCTCAAAGCGCCCCCGGCGCTGCCGGAGAACACGCCGGCCATCATCTGCTCGATCCCCGGCGCCGATGATCTCTCCGACTGCCCTGGCGCGGCGATCCGCCTGGTGAAACCGATCGGCCAGGAGGCCTTGCTGGCCGCGCTGGATCGGCTGGGCGTGCACGAGGGCAGCGTGTTGATCGTGGACGACGAACCGGACGCCCTGCAACTGTTTGGCCGGATCCTGTCGTCGCAGGGCGGGCGCTATCGCGTGTTGTTGGCACGCGATGGCGCGGAGGCGCTCACCATCCTGCGCGAGCGCCGACCGGCCGTGATGCTGCTCGATCTGGTGATGCCCAACGTCGATGGGTTCCAGTTGCTGGAGATCTGCGCGGGGGACCCGGCGCTGCGGGAGATCCCGATCGTCATCATCTCGGCGCGCGATCCGTTGGGCCGGCCGATCGTCAGCAGCGCGCTGGCCGTCACCCAGCGCGGCGGGCTCTCGGTGCCCCAACTGCTGGCCGGGATCGAGGCGCTCAGCCGGGGGCTCTCTGTAGTCAGTCGAGATGGCGCGCCAGGAGTTGCAGAAACGCCCCCTGGCTGACCGGCTTGCGGATGAAGTCGGCCGCGCCCAACGCCAGGGCCAGCTCTTCCTGGGCGAGAATCGTATAGATGATCACGGGGATGTCGCGGGTCTGGGGATGGACGCGCAGTTGGCCCAGGAGGGTCCAACCGTCCTGCTCCGGCATCATGACGTCAAGCACGATGATGGCGGGCGACAGTTCTTGGGCCAGCGCCAGGCCCTGCCCCGCGTTGGCGGCCCCCACAAGGTAGTAACGGCTTCCAGAGAGGTAGCGCTGGAGGAGCTGGCGTGAGTCGGCGTTGTCGTCGATGACCAGCACCGTGACCGTTTGGACGACCGGCAGGGTGATCGCGGCGTGGAAGTCGGCCGGGCCCCCCAGACACCGCGGGGACTCCCCCTCGGCGACCTGCGAATGCGCCAGCGTTCCCCCGCACAACTCGACCAGATGGCCGGCCATCTGCAAGCCCTCCCGCGAACCCGGCGGACCGTCGGGGGCGGGTTGCCGCGTGGCGCCGCAGATGTCGATCTGTAGCCCGCGCTCGGTAACGCCGGTCTGGACCGTCACCTGTCCGCCGCGGGCCAGGCGCGCGGCCGTGCCGATCAGGTTCAGCAGCGCCTGGCGCAAGAGGGGCTGCTTCAACGACAGCCGCGGGATGGCCTCGGCTGTCTGCAAAGCCAGCGCCACCCCATATGACTCGCAGAGCGGCCGGATCGTGTGCGCTACATCCGCGATCAGCCCGGCGACATCCACCAGTTGGGCCGGCACGGTGGTTCCCAGCCGTTGCAACTCCTCCTGCCGCGTTAGCGCCGACGCCTGGGTGTCATCGTCCCCGCCCTCCGGTTCCGGCTCCGTCGGCAGACTGTCCAGCCGGTCTGCGACGTGGTATGCGCGCCACAGATAATCCGCCAGCACCTCCCGTGCCAGTTTTTCCTCGCGCTGCAACTGCCGGGTGCTCAGGCCCAGGGCCGCGGCGACCTCCACCTGTGTGGTCTGTTCCGCGTATCGCTGATGCAAGATCTGGTAGATGCGCCAGTTGCGCGTATCGGGGGGCAGGTCGCGCTGCGGCCGCAACGATTCGATCGCATCCACCAGCGCGCGACGCAGGACGAGCACCACGTCGGCGCGCTGCTCCAGCCCCAGCAAACGGACCAGCGGACTGGCGCGCAGCTCGACCGGATCGTACAGGTGCGCCAACGCCCGGCGCAGGCTCCGCAGAAACAGCCGCTGCTTCAGTTCGGTGGACGGTTCGTCGGTCATGATGTCGCCTGGATGTCGTCTGGTTGGCGGAAATCGACGCGCAAGCAAAGACAAATCTGCTATACTGATGTGATATCGGTAAGATGGGATCTCCATCCTTCAGCTCGGATTGTACCACGTAGAGAAATGCGCTACAAGAAGGCGGCCAGCATCAACGAACTCTTGCAGCGCATCGCAGCCCAGACCTGACAGGTTTTGAGGTCACTTTTCAGCATTCATGACCCGTCCCCCATGCGCAGGGAGCGAGTGCGGCTTGAAGCACGACTCTGGGAAACCTGTCAGGTCTTTAAGAGGAGCGACTTATAGTATTACCCCGCGACATTTGCGTTGATCGCGAGAATCTTCCTTACCACGAAGACACCAAGACACAAAGCCTTTGAGACCTTCGTGTTTTTGTG
>MNXL01000331.1 GCA_001871755.1 Anaerolineae bacterium CG2_30_64_16 | reverse complement strand
GACCTACATGGCCAACGACACGGGCCAGCGGCATGATCTCAGTGGGCTCGATCCCGCGCTGCTCAAAGCGATCGCCGGGGAGGGCTACGCCGGCGTCGCGCTGGACCTGATCGAGGGGCTGGTCGGCGCGGGCCCCAGGCAGATGATCCTCAACGTGCCCAACCGGGGCGCGATCCACAAGATGGGCGGCGACGACGTGGTCGAGGTCCCCGCGTACGTGAGCCAGGGTCAAGTTCGACCGCTCGCGGCCGGCCGGGTGCCCGAAGGCCCGTTGGGGCTGATCAAGCAGGTCAAAGCCTACGAGCAGCTCACCATCGCGGCCGCGACCGAGGGGTCCTACGCCAGGGCGGTTCAGGCGCTGACGGTCCATCCGTTGGTGCGCGACTACGGCACGGCGAAGGCGATCCTGGATGGGTATCGGGAGGGGCACGGGGCGCTGTTTCCGGTGTTGCGGTGAGGGGCGGGGTTGGGCATTGGGTATTGGAGATTAGGGATTGCGTGGTGCGTGTTGCGTATTGCGTGGAAGCGCCGGGCGCGGGAGACGGAAAACGAAAAACGTAAAACGAAATCCGGCAATGGCGTAAATCGTAAATCGCAAATGGCAAATGGCAAATGGCAAATGGCAAATCGCAAATGGCAAATCGCAAATCGCAAATCGCAAATCGCAAATCGCAATTGGCATAAGTCCGAGGTGATCGCATGGCCCGGCAGTATGACGTCATCGTGGCTGGAGACTACTTCCTTGACCTGATCTTCAGCGAACTGCCGGCTTTCCCAGAGCTGGGCCGCGAGATCGTGGGCCGCGGGTTCGAGATGATCCCGGGCGGCGCGTACAACAGCGCGGTCGCCATGCACCGGCTGGGCGTGAAGGTCGGTTGGGCCGCGGATTTCGGCGACGACGACTTCAGCCGGTTCGCCCTGGACCACGCGGCCGCGGAGGGTCTCGATGATGCGTTGTTCGTGCGCCACCGGCGGCCCATGCGCCGGATCACGGTGTCCTTGAGCTATCCCGCGGACCGGGCATTTGTGACCTACTGTGACCCGGAGCCGGCCATCCCCGCGGCGATCAAGGCGCTGCCGTCCGTCTCGGCGCGAGCGTTGTATCTGCCCGGGCTCTACGCAGGGCCGCTGTTCGATGCGGGATTGGCGCTGCTGCGGGCCAAACGCATGAAGCTGATCATGGACGGCAACTGCCCGGACGCGATCTCCCTGTCCGATGCGGCCGTGCGCCGCGCGGTGCGGAGTGCGGACGTATTCATGCCGAACGCCGATGAGGTGCATCGGATGACGGGTGAGGCGGACCTGCATGTGGGGCTGGCCGCGCTGGCCGCGCTGTGCCCGCTGGTCGTGGTCAAAGATGGCGGTCGGGGCGCGTACGCGTGTCGCGGCCGCGAACTGCTCCACGCGCCGGCGATCGCGGTCGCGCCGATCGATACCACCGGCGCGGGGGATTGTTTCGACGCCGGCTTTGTCAAGGCCTGGCTGGATGACCGGCCGCTGGCCGAGTGCCTGCGCTGGGGCGTGGTGGTCGGCGGGCTCTCCACCCTGGCGCGGGGCGGCGCCGGCCGGGTGACCACCTCTCAAGAGGTTGAGGCGCGGCTATCGGCCGCGGCCGCGTGAACCCGCCGCCCCTTCGATCTTCATTGATTCACCGATGCGCTGTGGCCCCCCTCGCCTCGCAGGAGAGGGGCTGGGGGAGAGGTCTGGCGCCTACCCCTGTTTCGCCTCGCGCATCGCCTTCGGTACATTCACCAGCGGCAAGATGATCAGCCCGGCGATGAAGAAGAAGATGACCGACAGGATCCCGAAGCGCAGGCTGTTGAAGAGCTGGTTGACGATGCCAAAGGTGAAGGTGCCCAGCCAGGAGGTCCCGCGTTCGCTGATCTCGTAGAAGGAGTAGAACTCAGCCTCCTGACCTTGCGGGATCATCTGGGCGAACAGGCTGCGGCTGAGCGCCTGGCTGCCGCCCATCACCAGGGCGATCACAAACCCGAGCACCCAGAACTCGAGCTGGCGCTGCTCCATGCCCAGCACGACCGCCATGCTCTTCATCCCCGCAAACGCATAGACCGTCACCGCGCTCCAGATGACCAGGCTGGCAACGATCGTCCGTTTTGTGCCGAGCTTGCTGGCCACCCAGTTGAAGCCCAGCGCGCCGCCAAACGCCACGAACTGGATCATCAGGATCACCAGGATCAACTGCGTGGAGCTCATCCCCAGCTCGTTGACCGCGAAGATGGCCGCGACCGCGATCACGGTCTGGATGCCGTCGTTGTAGAGCAGATAGGCCGCCAGGTATTTCATCGCCTCGGGCAGCGTGCGGCTTTTGCGCGCTATGAAGATGACCAGGATGGCGATCGGGCCCGCGCCCGGCAGCAGCGCAAATTGCACCGGCACGCGCAGCACGATCAAGACCGGGATCGCCAACGGCAGCAGCATCAACACGGTCACCAGCGTCTGCGAGATGTCCATCAGGGTGGCCAACTGCTTGAAGCCGATCGACAGGTAGGTCGCGCCTTGTGGCAGGGGCCGGGGCGCATGCCGCGGTCGCAGCCGGGTGAAGGTGAAGATGGAGAAGCCCAGCCACCACACGCCGGCCGACGACAGGCTGATGCGGGCCACCAGCGCGCTGTTCAAGCCGAGTTGGTCGCTGAACAGATACATGACCAGGTTGAGCAGCAGCAGCAGCCCACCGCCCAGATAGCCCATCGCCCAGCCGAAAGAGGACACGGCATCGCGGCGGTCTTCGCTGGCGATATTGGGCAGATAGGAGTTGTAGAAGACGATGCTGGCGCCGAACGCGACGTTGGCCACCAAGAAGAGGAGGCCGGCGAACCAGTGTCCGCCCGGCTGGATGAAGAACATCAGGATCGTCGAAGCCGCGCCCAGGAACGCGAAGAATTGCATCAACTGCTTGCGCAGGTGAGAGTAGTCGGCCAGCGCGCCCAGGATCGGCAGGAACGTCACCTGGAGCAGCACCGACGCCGAGATGAGATAGGTGAAGTACGAGTCGAACTTGATCGGGATGCCGAGCAGATGGAGCAACCCCTGCGCATCTGCGGCGCCTTTGGCGATGTTGGTCAGATAGGGGCCGAGAAAGACGGTCACCACGGTGGTGCTGAACGCCGAATTGGCCCAGTCATACATCGCCCACCCGAAGATCTCGCGCTTGTCGTTGACCATTGGACGGGCTGCTTGCGAAGTTGTCATACTGCCTCCGTGAGAAGAGATGCTTTCCATCGCCACGTGCCAGGCACGTCCGCTCCAACAATCCGGGATAGGGGTGATCCCTTGCGGTCACCCGCATGGGCAGGCGCGAGGCCGTGCCCCGACCTGTCGAGAAGGTACTCAGCAGAGGCGTCGCCTCTACACCGTTTCCGCCTCCGCGGCCGGATACAGCGCGTCGATCTCGTCCTGGACCGCGCTGGTGCGCGCCAACGCGGTGATGATGCGACAATAGGTGCGGACCTCCTCCAGCTCCAGCCGCCGATCCCGCCGGTCCTTGAGCCACTTCTCGCACACCTGATAGCCGCCGATCCGGTATTCCCAGACCGCCGCGGGCACGGGTGCGAAATACTGCGCTTCGTTGATGTAGACCCGTCCCGCGTCGGCATCGTAGCGGAAGCCCTGCCCCTTTGACCTGGCCACGCGGCCATCCCCCTGGCCCTCGAAGCGCGCCGCGGGCGGGTCAAGCTCCGGCGACTTGAGCAGGTGCAGGCTGACCAGCCGGCCACCCAGCGCCGCCAACGCCTCGAATAGTTCGCGATCGGCGGTGAAGGGGATGCGCGGGAAGTCCAGGCGCAGGAACTCGGCGTACTTCTCGCGGTAAGCCGGCGCGTAGAGCACGGCGTAAACGTAATGGAAGATCTCTTCCGGGGTTGGCCTCTGGCCGTAGGCCGCGGTCAGCGCGGCGACCATGTCCGGGTTCAGGTTGGGCTGCCGCCCGGCCGGCTCCAGGTGCGAGAACAGGTCGCGCCGGTCTGCGTCGGGGTAAAGGTAGAGTGGCAACAGATAGCCACGTTCTCGCGTGCGATTGGAGACCATGCAGTCATCCGTAATGCGGTTGCTGATCATTGCATGGTTCCACGGAAGGCCGGCGAGTTGCCGGCAGGTCATAAGCGCCACATTCTCTCCTGCCAGCATGTGATGCATGACATCGGCGCGATCCCGCTCGATCACGGCCGCGTGATAGAACAGCCAGCGTTCATCAAACGGACGGTAGAGACACGCACGGATCGCCGTTTCCCAATCTGCATCTGCTCGGACTTTAGCCCGCGCTGCGGAAAGACGCCAGGTCGTTTTATCTGCGAGTTCGTAAGCCTGCTGCACCACTTCATCCGGCATCCCTGGGTCTCGGAACTGGCGGATGCGCCGTTTGAGCGCTTCCCGGTCGAAGTCGATGACGAAGCTATCGCGCGAGGTGACAATCCCGACACTATTCACGGGGAACACTTCGGGGACCGATACGAACTCGCGGTAGCGTGCATCCAGGGTCAAATCCTGCGGCACAAAGAGATAGAACGGTGTCTGGGGCTGCACCTCCTGCCAAGCCGTGTCGGCGCTCTCGTGCTCTTCCAGCCAGGCGTACTTTGCCTCCCGCGTGCCCCACAGCTCCGCATGGCGGACGCGCACATCGGTTTCACTCTTGCCGCCGCGCTTGATGAAAAAGGCGATGGCGACCCCCTGGCGGATGTCGAAGACGTTTTCGTCTGCCCCGCCGTCCGGCGCCCGCTCGCGCTTGAGCGCGTTGCCGTGCAGGTCGAGGATGCAAATCTCGTCGAAGGTGCGCATCAGGCTTTGGCGCATCCCGCGGAAGGTCGGGTTGTCCAGGTAGCCGTGATTGGTGATCATTCCGACGACGCCGCGGCCGGCTCCCTCGATCTTCCACTGGGCAAAGCGCAGGAACTTGACGTAGTCGTCCTGGAGCCATTTGGGGTTTCTCTCGCCCAGCGGCTGGCCATCCACTTGCTTGTAGTCGTCAATCCGGCTCAGAATCCAATCGCCCCGGTTGACCGAATGGCCGGAATACGGCGGATTGCCGAGGATCACGAGCACCGGCGTCTGCTTCTTGACCTGGCCGGCCAGGCGCGATTCCACGGCCAGGGAGACGAGGCCAGGCAGGCGGCTTTGGTCCAGCTCCTCCATGTCGAGCGTGTTGGTGAGATAGAAGCGCACGCGCTCGTCATCGGCCAGGCGGTGTCCCAGCTCCTCCAGGAAAAAGCCCATCTTCAGGTGACCCACCGCGTAGGGCGCCATCATCAGCTCGAACGCGTAGAAGTCCCGCAGCACGTGGTGGCGGATGAATTCCTCGCGTGCGCCCGCGCCGTATTTGCGCTCGAACTCGGCCACGGCCTCTTGCGCCGCGCGGGCGATGAAGGTCATGGTGCCGGCGGCGGGGTCGAGCAAGGTGACGCCTTCGCCGGCCAGGCCGTCCGCTATGCCGAACTCGGTCTTCAGCAGCCGGTGCAGCGAACGGACGATGTAGGAAACGACCGGCTCCGGCGTGTAGTAGACGCCTCGGCGCTGGCGCTCCGCGGGGTCATACTGCGCCAGGAAGGTCTCGTAGAAGTGGACGATGGGGTCGCGGCCCTTGCCGTCCCGGTAGTACGCGGCCAGGATGCCCGGCGCATCGGCCACGGCCAGCACTTGCGCGATGTCGTCCACGATCCACTCCAGCTCGACCGGCAAATCGCCCAGCGAGATGAAGCGGAAGAGGTCGCGCAGCACGCCGATGGTGCGCGGGATGCGGTCGAACGCGGTGCGGCGGCTGAACCCCTCACCCGAGCGCACGCGCGCCGCGAACAGGCCGTAGGTGATGGTCTGCGCGTAGAGGTCGGCAAAATCCTCCGGCGTCAGACCGCCGATGAGGAACTGCTGGAACGCCTCGTAGAAACCGGCCAGTGGGCCGGGCGCGTCGCGCTCGTCGGCCAGTTGGCGCGCTACGATCTCGCGCAGGAAACGGGTGCGCTTCGCCAGCTCCACGGCCAGCGACTCCGCGGTGAAGGTCTTGGGCAGCGAGAAATCCAGAAAGCGGTCGAGCAATGCCACCAATTCGGCAGGCTTTTCGAGGGGCGGGGTTGTCTGTAACCGAGTCAGGACAAAGGGCCGCGCCAGCAGCACCGCATCCACGCACGCGCCGTCCCGGTAGAGCCGGAACTCCAGAAAGTTGGTCAGGATCAGGTTGGGGAAAGTGGCCCGGTAGCGCCGGAGCTGCTCCGACTCCTCGATCTGGTCCAGCCGCTCCTCGGTCGGATTCTTGGCCTCGATGTAGCCGATGATGCGATCGCTGCCGTTCCAGACGCGGAAATCCGGGTTGCCCGCGTCGGTAGGCCTGGGCAAAGTGGTGACATGGACGTGCGGCCGGCCGGTCGCCGTGGCCGTCTCCGCCAGCAGACGGCTCAACGCGGGGTAGAAACTCTCCTCGCGCGCGTCCCCGCGGCGGGCGGTTTCTGTGAGATCCTGGAGGTACCTCTTGAGGGTAGTTTTCATCTCAGCAAAGAATGCTACCACAGGGCAGGGAAAAGGCCAAACCGCCGACCAGCCGTTGCCCGCGCACGCGTTGACGCCGCGTATGTCATTGGAATACACCCTTCTTTGACAGCCGGCGCCTTTCCAGTGCATAATCGGTCTGCATCGTGGCATTCTGGAGTATCTTCTCAATTTTTCGGGGAATCGCTCGCTGTGGCCGGTCTCCTGACC
>MNXL01000278.1 GCA_001871755.1 Anaerolineae bacterium CG2_30_64_16 | reverse complement strand
TGTCGAACGGCGGCCACAGCATACCCCGAAGAGGTATCCTCTCAATTTGTAGGGGCATTGCCATCACGTGCCTGGCACTTCCGAAAAGTGCCAGGCACGTTCGCCCCAGATTATTGAGAAGATATCCCCGAAGAAGTGCGAAGATTTAGAATGGAGTAAGGCTATGAACATCGCCGAACTGGAAACTAAGACCCTCTCCGAGCTACAAGATATCGCTCGAGAAATGGGGGTGACAGGTCACTCCCGCTTGAAGAAATACGATCTCATCATGCGGCTGTTGAAGGCCGATACCGAGGCCCAGGGACTGATCTTCGGCGGGGGTACGTTGGAAGTGATCCAGGACGGCATCGGCTTCCTGCGTTCCAACAAACACATGAACCCAGGCCCTGACGACGTCTACATCTCGCAGAGCCAGATCCGCCGGTTTGGCCTGCGCACCGGTGACACCGTCATCGGCCAGGTGCGCCCGCCCAAGGAGTCCGAGAAGTACTTCGGGCTGCTGAAAGTGGAGGCGGTCAACGGGTTGGACCCCGAAGAGGCCAAGCGGCGCCCCAAGTTCGAGATCTTGACACCGGTCTTCCCCTATCAGCATCTGACACTGGAAACCCAACCGTCGATCCTGGCAACCCGGCTGATCGACATGACCGCGCCAATCGGCCGCGGCCAGCGCGGCTTGATCGTGTCACCGCCGAAAGCGGGCAAGACCACCATCCTCAAGCAGATCGCCAACGGCATCAGCAACAACTTCCCGGATGTCTATCTGATGGTGCTGTTGATCGGCGAGCGCCCTGAGGAAGTGACTGACATGGATCGCTCGGTCGAGGCCGAGGTGCTGAGCTCCACCTTCGATGAGCCGGTGCAATCTCACGTGCGCGTCGCCGAGATGGGCTTGGAGCGCGCCAAGCGTCTGGTGGAGGCCGAGCGCGATGTGGTCATCTTGCTCGACTCGATCACCCGCCTGACCCGCGCCTACAACCTGACCGTGCCGACCTCGGGCCGCACGCTCTCCGGTGGTATCGATCCGGCCGCCCTCTACCCGCCCAAGCACTTCTTCGGCGCCGCGCGCAAGATCGAAGAGGGCGGCAGCCTGACCATCATCGCCACCTGTCTGGTCGACACCGGCAGCCGCATGGACGACGTGATCTACGAGGAGTTCAAGGGTACCGGCAACATGGAGCTGCACCTGGAGCGCCGGCAGGCCGAGCGCCGCATCTTCCCGGCCTTCGACATCGTCCGGTCGGGCACCCGCCGCGAGGAGTTGTTGTTGAGCGCCGAAACGCTCCAGCGGGTCTGGACGTTGCGCCGGATGATCGACATGCTGCGGCAGACCGGAGAAGATCCCTTGGAGGCTGTGCTGGAACGGCTGCGCCGCACGCGCAACAACAAGACTTTCCTGGAAACCCTCTCGCAAAACGTCTGAGGGGTCACAAGAAACGAGTAAAACGTAAACGGGCTAATGCGCGACAACGTCGTTACACCCAATATCCCTGAAATCCCGGCCGAGGAGTGGGGGCCAGGCTATCACCTCTGGCAGGCCATCCTCGCCCTGCTGGCCCAACGCGGCCCCGAGGGCACCACATCGCTCGTGCGCATGGCGTCGCACCTGGTGATCATCCTGCTCGCCGTGACCGTGCTCTGGCTCAGCCGCGTACAACTGCCCCGGTGGGAGATCGTCGAGGTCCAGGAACCGGCGGCTCAAACCCAAGAAGCCGCCGCGGCGCCGGCCGCGGTCCCCAGCATCATCGGGAAAAACACGCTCGCACGCGCGCCCGTCCCCCTCACCCTGGTCCAGGAACGCACCCGCATGGAGATCATCACCCACACCGTCAAGGCGGGAGATACACTGTACGATATCGCCGCGCAGTACGGCATCAGCGCCGAAACGCTGATGTGGGCCAACAACATGGAGCTCAATCCTGATCTGCTGCGGTTAGGCCAGCCATTAGTCGTGTTGCCGATGAATGGGGTCTATCATACGGTCACGCAGAACGACACTGTCGAGAGTATTGCCAGGCAGTACAAAGCCAAAGCGGCCGACATCGTCGACTTCGAGTTGAACGGCCTCAACCCGCGCAATCCCACCCTGACCATTGGCCAAAAACTGGTCGTTCCAGGCGGGAGCAAACCGCCCGTGGTCCGCCAGGTGAAGATCTACACCGGTCCAATCCCCGCCAACGCCACCCGCGGCACCGGTCGCTTCGTCTGGCCCACTTCAGGCTCGGTGACCCAGGGCTACAAGCCATTGCATCGGGCCATCGATATCGCTTCCGGGAGAGGCACACAGGTCAAGGCCAGTGACTCGGGGTACGTCGTGGAGGCCGGCTGGAGCAACGCCGGGTACGGCAACTATGTCGTGATCGATCATATGAACGGTTTTCAAACCCTCTACGCGCACCTGGACAGATTCTTCGTGAGCGCTGGGGAATCGGTGGCCAAGGGCGTTGTGATCGGGCTGATGGGCTCCACCGGCAACTCCACCGGCCCACACTTGCACTTCGAGATCCGCCAAAACGGCGTCAACCGCAATCCGTTCGGCTACCTGCCGTAGGCGCGTCGGCAAGTTGCACGTTGAACGTTGAAACGCGCCACCTGCCAACGCGTTTACTGGACCGTCACCCGCACCAGGGCATCCTGGAACGCCTCACTCACCTCGAACACCCGCAACCGCAACGAGTAGACCCCCGGCGACAGCGCACCCGTCTGCCAGACGCCCAGCAGTCCGCCCGACACAGGCGCGGGCGGCGGCGGCGCAACCGGCTGCCAGGCGTCCGCCTGGGGTGTATCGCCGGCCGCATAGCTCAGCTCATAACGGGCGAAACCTGGCCCATCCGCGATGCCCAAGACTTGCACCGATCCAGATACGACGCTCCCGTCGGACGGGCTGACGATCACCGAACGCACCGGGCCGGGCACCGGAACCGTGGGCACGGGCGTCGGCGAAAGGTACACGGTCGGGATCGGCGTGGCGGTCGGCAGCGCCGTGGGTGGCGGCGCCGTAGGCGGCGGCGCGGTCGGCGAGACGGGCGTGCCGGGGGTCTCCGCCGGCATAACAGTCGGCGTCACGCTGGGCGTAGGGGTCTCCGGGGTGGCCGACGCGGTCGGAGTCGGCGACGCGGTGGCGGACGGTGTGGGGGACGCGGTCGGGGACGCGGTGGGGGTCGGGGTCGGGAGCGCCACGCGCACGTAGACGACGTTGGAAACCGCCACCGGGTAGTCGATGTTGGCGGGATCGTAGGCCGCCAGCCGCAACGAGTAGTCGTCCACGCCGTGCCGCTCGAACAGGATCCCCGTGTCCCAATCCCCCAGATGCCCGTTCACGTCGTCCGCGCTGGGGCCAGCCACCAGGCCCCAACCGATCGGGTTCGGGCCGACACCGTACTCCAGCCGCCACAACAGCGGCTCAGGTACGTGTGCCCGGCCGAACACGGGCGCCACGCCGGTGAGTTGCTCGCCGCCGGTCGGGCTGTAGAGCATCAGTTCGGGCTGGAAGGCGTAATTCGGCGGTTCCACCGCCAGCACGGGATAGCCGTGCGCCTCGAACCAGGCGCGGTACTTCGCCGGTGGGATCGTCACGTCCCGCGTTTCCAGCCGGTCCGCTGGGGTGAACTCAGTCGCCAACTGGCCGGTGACGCGGTCCACCACGACGCGCTGCCACAAGTCAAAGCCGGCCGGCAACGGCCCCTGCCCCGCGGCGAAGAGCGCCTCGCGCTGGCGATCGGGCGGGCAGGCGACGCTCGGGGTCGTGCCGCTGTCGGTACAGATGCGCAGGTGCTGGATGCCCGCCGGCTCGACGAACGGCCGCGCTGGCTGACCCGCCAGGCTGCGTGCCATCACGTTGCGCCAGATCGGCGCCGCGCCGCGTGCGCCGGCGATCGCCTGCATCGGCGTATAGTCGGCGTTCCCCACCCACACCCCCACCGCCAGATCGGGCGTGTACCCCAGCGTCCAGGCGTCGCGGTAGTCGTTGGTGGTGCCGGTCTTGGCCGCGACCGGGCGATCCGGCAGGCTCAGCAGCCCGGCCGAGAAGGTCGGCTGCCGCGCCTCGGGGTTCGCGAGGATGGACGTGATCAGATAGGCGTATTGCGGGTTCACCGCGCTCTGCGGCGGCTGCGGGGTGATCACGGCCGCGGCCGGCGCAGTTCCCGCTGCGGTGCAGCCCTGGACCGCGTCGGCCGCGGTCCCGCGCCAGATCAGCCGGCCAGCATCGTCCAGCACGCACGCGATGGCGCTGATGGGCACGCGCGTCCCGCCGTTCGCCAGCGTCGCGTAGGCGCCGGTCAGCTCCAACAAGGTCACGTCACCGCCGCCCAGGGTCAACGAGAGCCCGTAGTCCGGCCGCGTCAACGTGGTGATGCCGACCCGCCGCGCGACGTCCTTCAGCCGTTCGATGCCGGCATGCTCCAACGTCTTCACCGCGGGGATGTTGTACGAGTTGCCGAGCGCCTTGCGAACAGTGACCAGTCCGTGCTCCTTGACGTCCGTCGCGCTGCCGCCATAATTGTAGGGCACATAGGGCGGGTTGGCGCCGTCGGGGAACTCGGTGCGCACGTCCATCAGCACGGTGGCCGGGGTCCAGTAGCCGGGCGGCTCGACCGAATAGACGTCGCTGGCGCCCTCTTGCAGCGCCGCGGCCGAGACCGCCTCTGCCTGCGCCTGGCTGACGGCCGCCGGCATCTCGAACGCGGCCAGGTAGGTGAACGGCTTGATCGCGGAGCCGGGCTGCCGCGGGGACAGAGTCATGTCGATCTGGCCGCTGATCGCCTCGCTGTAGAAATCCGCGCTGCCCACCAGCGTGAGGAGCTCGCCGGTCCCCGGCCGCACGGCCACCACCGCGCTGTTCGTGGCGCCCTGGCTGGCCAGGTCCGCCAGTTGTTGCGCCACCTCTTCCTCGGCGATCGCCTGGATGCGCAGGTCGAGCGTCGTATAGATGCGCAGCCCGCCCTTGGCCATCAACTCTGGTCCGACCACCCTTTCGACCTCGCCACGGGCGTACTGGACAAAATGCGGGCTTTTGGAACTGTAGGTCTGGCCCAGCGGTTTCAAGCGGATCGGCTCCTGCCAGGCCGCATCCGCCTGCGCCGGGGTGATGGCGCCGTGCTCGACCATCAGCCGCAGCACCTCACCCTGTCGTCGTTTGACCGCGCCAGGGCTGCCGTCCGCTTCCCACAGGCGGGTGTAGGGGTCGTAGTAGGCCGGCGCCTGGGGCAAGCCGGCCAGCAGCGTGGCTTCAGCCAGCGTTAGATCCGCGGCGCGCTTGTCGAAGTAGGTCTCGGCTGCGGCCTCGATCCCGTACGCCAGGTTGCCGTAGTTGAGCTCGTTGAGATAGATCTGGAGGATGGTGTCCTTGGGATAGCGCCGCGAGATTTCGGTGGCCAGGATCGCCTCCTTGAGCTTGCGGGAAAGGGTCCGCTCCGCCGAAAGGAAGGTCAGCTTGACCAACTGCTGGGTGATGGTGCTGCCGCCCGGCCCGTTGAGATCGCGCTCCCGGATGGCATAGTAAAGCGCGCGCGCCAGGCCGATCGGATCCACGCCGCCGTGGCGGTAGAAGTTCGGGTCTTCGGTGGCAATAGTGGCGTCCTTGAGATAGGGCGAGATCTGGTCCAGTGCCACCGTGGTGCGCCGGCCGAAATCCGGGTCGGCCACCTCGTTCAGCAACCCACCCTCTCGATCGTAGATCAAGGTGGACGCGAACTGGCTGACCCGTGCCTGGAGCTCGTCGGGCAGCGGCAGGGTGCGCGCCACGCTGGCGTAACCGACCAGGGCCAGGCCGATGAGCAGGACGATCACCGCCACCACGCCCAGCGCGGCCACGAGGGACGGCCCACAGCCGGCGCGGCGCGGCGGTGGCGCGAGGCGCTGGGGCGGCTGCTGCGCAGGACCCTGCGGCGAGATCTGCGGCGGCCGCTGGGGAGCCCTCTGGAGAGGGTGCTGCGCTGGCGCCTGGTGCGGTTGCGCCGGTGACCCTGCCGACGGCCGATATGGCGACTGAGGCTGTGGCGGATACTGCCTGGGTGGTTGCGGGGCGGGTGGACCACCCGCCTCGGGCGGGCCGCCCGAAGCGTCTTGATCGCCACAGGCGATCCGACCGCCAGAGATCGGTTGGCTGCCCGGAGCAGTTCGGCTGCCTGGGGCGGTTCGGCTGCCTGGGGCGGTTCGGCTGCCCCAACCTTGTGGTTTTTGATCAGTCATCCGAGAAAACCGTCCTGATGAAATGAAACACGATGATAGCAGAAAATCCGCGAATCCGCCAGGTATGACGTCGGGAGGCGCGGTTTGGTTGCAAGGGGAGGATGGGAACCGGGAGATTTGGCGGGGATGGGCGGGATTTCAGCCGAGGACTTCGGAAGTCTCGCCAACAGATGTCCGTGGACCTGCGAAGTCTGCGCTGGCGACTCATCACACGGGCGAAAGCGGGTGTCCAGTTGTCACAGCCTGGATCTGAAAGCCGTACCACACGCTGCGTTTCGAGGCAAGCACGCCCGACACGGCGCTGCATTTGCCGCGTTGCTGATAGGAACGCGGTCGGTTTCTGATAGGAACGCGGTGCGTTTCTGCGTCAGAGGCGGGTATGGGTGGCTCTTCCCGGTGGTCTTGAAATAGCGGGGCGGTGAATGCCTCACATAGCCAGGCGGCGGCCCAAAAAAGAGGCCGAATAACTCCCAATTCCCATTGACAAACCGGTGAAACGGGTTTATACTTGCACCG
>MNXL01000013.1 GCA_001871755.1 Anaerolineae bacterium CG2_30_64_16 | reverse complement strand
CCGGCCCTGCTCGAAGACGTCAAGCGCACCGCCGATCTCTGCGTCAAGTGCAACATCTGTACCAGCGCGTGCCCGGTCGTGCCGGTGACCGACCTCTTTCCGGGCCCAAAATACGTCGGGCCGCAGGCGCAGCGTTTCCGCGACCCCCATGCGCCGTCCCCCGACCATTCGCTGGACTATTGTTCGGGCTGCGGCATCTGCACGCTGGTCTGTCCGCACGGCGTGCGCGTGATGGAGATCAACACGGTGGCCAAGGCGGCGCAGCGCGCTCGCGACCTGCAGCGCAACCCGGCCGATCCGCACCTGGTGCGGAACTGGCTGTTGGGGCGTAACGAGCTGCTGGGCCAGGTGGGCGGACTGGTGGCCCCGGTCGCCAACTTCGCCATGACGCTCAAGCCGGTGCGGGCGGTGCTGGAGGTTGCCCTGGGCATCGATCGCCGCGCGCCCTTCCCGACCTTCCATTTTCGAAAATTCCGGGATTGGTTCTTCGGCGAGCATCAACGGGAGAAGGCGCCGACCCCCGTGGGTGCGCCGAAGGTGGCCTATTTCCACGGCTGCGCCACCAACCAGTATGAGCCGGAGGTGGGCAGGGCGATCGTCACCATCCTGGAGCACAACGGCTTCGAGGTGTTGCTGCCCGATCAGGTTTGCTGCGGGCTGCCCATGCAGTCCAACGGCGACTTCGCCGGCGCACGGCGCCAGGCGTACGCGAACATCAAGAAGCTGCTACCCTATGCCGGCCAGGGGATCCCGATCGTGGTCGGGGGCACCAGTTGCGGCCTGGAGCTGAAGTCGGACTACCAGGAAATCCTGGGCATTCACACCGAGGACGCCCGCGCGCTGGGCCGGCACATCTACGACATCAGCGAGTTCCTGTGGTTGCAGCATGAGGCGGGCCGGCTGAAGACCGACTTCGTACCGCTGGACCGGACCATCCCGTATCACACGTCGTGCCATCAGAAGTTGCACCGCATCGGCCAGCCGGCGCTGGACCTGTTGGGCCTGGTCCCCGGGCTGACGATCTTGGACCTGGGCCACGATTGCTGCGGCATCACCGGCACGTACGGCTACAAGCACGAGAAGTACGAGATCGCGCACCGGGTCGGCGAGCCGCTGTTCGATTGGATCGTCGCCTCGGGCGCGGATCTCGCCATCTGCGACAATGAGACCTGCCGCTGGAACATCGCCAGCAAGACCGGCATCCCCGTGGTGCACACAGTGCAGGTGTTGGCCGAGGCGTACGGGCTAAGTATACTTGACAAGGTGACCGGCCCCGCCAACACCGTGCGGGGCTTGTGACAAGGTGACGCCGATGCGGGCATCGGACAACCTCACTTTATGACCGTGGCGAGTATACGTGACGAGTAACGAGTAATGCGTATCTTGATTATCGGCGCGGGTGCGGTGGGGTCGTTGCTGGGCGCCAGGCTGGCGTTGGCCGGTCACGCGGTGACGCTGGTGGGCCGGCCGGCCCTGGTCGAGGCGGTGCGCGACCGCGGGCTGACGCTGATCGCGCCGGACAGCCGCCGGCGCGTGGCGGAAGTGGCTGCGGTGGACGGCATCGCCACCGCGTTTGCTGAAAGCGGCTACGACCTGGCCCTGGTGACGGTAAAGGCATACGACACCGCCACGGTGATCGCCAGGTTGACCGCCGCGACCCAGATGCCGCCACCACTGCTCACCCTCCAGAACGGGGTCGGCAACGAGGAGGCGCTGGCAGCCGCGGTGGGCGCCGACCGGGTGCTGGCCGGCGCGCTCAACACGCCCGTGGCGGCGCCCGCGCCGGGCCAGGTCCAGGTGCACCGGCCAACGTACAAGATTGGGCTGGCGCCGGTGGCCGCAGGCGCGGCGGTAGACGCGGTCGCAGCGGCGTTGACCGGCGCCGGGTTCAGCGTGGGCCGCTTTGCCGACTATCGCGGCCTGAAGTGGACCAAGCTGCTGATGAACATCCTGGCCAACGCGGCCTCGGCCATCCTCGACTGGACCCCGGCGCAGGTGATGGCCGATCCGGTCGCGTCCCGGCTGGAGGCGGGCGCCTGGCAGGAGGCGTTGGCGGTGATGGCCGGCCTGGCGATCCGGCCCGTGGCGTTGGCCGGTTATCCTTTCCCCTGGTTGGCGCCGCTGGCCCGGCGGCTGCCAATCCCCTGGTTGGCCCTGGGCCTGCGCGGTTTCGTCTCGGGTGGGCGGGGCAGCAAGATGCCTTCTTTGCACGCGGCCCTGAACGCGGGCAAACGATCGGAGGTCGGCTGGCTGAATGGCGCGGTGACCCGCTATGGCCGCGAGACGGGTGTGGCGACCCCGATCAACGCGCGTCTCACGGAACTTCTCACGGCTTTGACGGAAGGCCGGGCGGTCTGGGACGATTATCGCGGGCGACCCGAGCGACTGGCGGTCGGGCTTTGAGCGGGTTGACAGGTCCCCGGCGCCTGGGAGGCGCTGGGGACCTTGTCGAAAGGACCCCTGGCCCCCAGAATTAACATCGACGGGGGCGACTTTTGTACGGAAGAAAACCGTGCGACGTGCGATACCCTTTCAAGGCGTGTCGCACGTTTGCTCTTTGACACCTGGGTATACATGCCATATAATTCAGCCGATCTTCGGTTGCGTTTTCGCTCGTTGTCGGCTGGCCACCGCACCAGCTGGCGCAGTTGGTCGGTTAAAGGCAAGGCGTCTTTGCATCGGAGCGTGCCGTTGCGGGGGGCTTTAGCGTTGGCCGTCAGGCATTGCACGGGCGAGCGGTGGTTGCAGCGATGGGAGTCACGGCATTTCGCACGGGGCTGATCACTATGCCCGACCGCCAACACCCGCGGGCCGACCATGCCGCGCGGGCCGGCGGTCACGTGAGTTGGGCGGTGCGCCTGGGAGGGTCTGGGTCACGCGCGCGGCACGGCAGCCCGCTTCAGCGTTTTCCGCCATGCCCTTGTAATCGAAAGTCGGCTCGCCACGTCGTAGGCAGAAATACGTAATGGTTTGAGGCAATCGCAATGAGACCTAACTTTGAGTGGGATGAAGAAAAAGCGAAAGCGAATCTCAAATGGCACAAGGTCAGTTTTGATGAAGGCGCAACGGTTTTCAGTGACCCATTTTCAATCACGCTGCCTGACCCTGACCATTCCGCAGACGAGGAACGCTACCTTGACATCGGTACTTCTGACAAAGGTCGGTTGCTGGTAGTGTCCTACACGGAACGCGGAACGAAGATACGGATTATCAGTTGCCGTAAGGCAACGCCAACAGAACGGAGACAATATGAGGAAGGTAATGACTGAAGGAACACAGACACTAAAGGATGATGATATGCGCGCCGAATACGATTTCACGGGCGGGGTGCGCGGCAAACACTACCGAGCCATGCAGGGTGGGTATACAATTACCATTCACAAGGCAGACGGGACAATCCTCGTCAAAGAGGTAACACCTGCAAAAGGCGCGGTCATTTTGGAGCCAGATGTCCGAAAGTATTTTCCAGACTCGGACTCTGTCAACGTGACGTTGCGTTCCTTGATTCGGCTCATTCCCGCCCAGCGGAAAACAGCCACAAAGTAGCACAGAGCAAAAGCGCAAGAATACAGACCACGCACGAGCGGAAAACACTCGCACGCCGACAATGCCACGCACGCGGCTTTTTGGCGCGGTTGGTTGGCACAATGGGAAGTTGTCTGAAAGACGCGCGTGGCGTCGGCATTGCGGCGTGCTGTAGCGTTAGGCGACAGCACGTTTTTGACAGGACAGCAGTGCCACAAGCGACGCGAAGATAAGGAGACGTGAATCTATGGCGGTCATTTCAATGTTCTACGGCATCATCGTTTCGATGTACTACCTTGATACTCGTAGACATCACCTTCCTCACATTCACGTCAAATACCAAGACCAAGAAGTAGTTATTGCTATCCCAAACGGCGAGATACTGGAAGGCGAACTAAAGGCAAGCAGATTGAAATTGCTTTTGGCATGGATAGAAATTCATCAAGACGAACTGATGGCAGACTGGGAACTTGCCAGCCATGGGCAAGACGTTTTCAAGATTGAACCTTTGAGATAGGAGGGGATTTTTATGAATCCGCGAGTCAAGATGGTCAAACCTAATCCCGATTACACAATCACTTTGGTTTTCACAAATGGCGAAGTGAAACGCTTTGATGTGAAACCCTATCTGAACATCGGGATATTTCGAGAGTTGAAAAGCATGAGCATCTTCAACTCGGTCAAACCATTCTTGGGCAGTGTGCAATGGGAACACGGTCAAGACTTCTGCCCCGATACACTGTACATGGACAGCATTCCTGAAACGCGTGTTGCCGAAACCGTAGCAGGAGAGAGAGTCGTCGCCTAACACCCGCGCACCGACCACTCCGAGGAACGCTCAGATTTATCGCATCGTGATGGATAACATGTTTTCCAGTCGAGCGCGGCGGTGCGCTTCAGCGTTTATACGCCATTTGTCTTCGCCCCGCCTTGTCGCGACACTCAAGCGGAGTATAATCTTCTATGGTTGATTGGCATCGTTTCACGCCATCTGACTTTGAGTATGATTTTGAACGGGATGAACTTGGCGCGCACGACGTTACCTTTTTAGACGTGCTGCCATCGTGGCCCGCCGAGCGCTTCCGCGTCCCAATCTGGGGCGCCCGTGAGTCGCAACTTGCGGGCGCATTTCTCGTAATGTGTTGTGACAGGTGTCAGCCTGCTGTCGGGCCGCGTTCTGCTGGGATTGCGCAGATGTGGTACAATAGGGCCTAACCCGTGAGATGCCTGCATTCTGTGCGAGGCATTTCTCTATCGGCTTTCACTGCCGTGGGTCCGGCTAGTCCGGGTTAGGGCCGTCGATTCACCCGGTTTCGAGCGACCCGGTTCGGGAAGGAGCGATGTGATGCGACGAAAATGGTTCTCCGTGTTGTTCCTGATGCTGGCGCTCACGTTGGCGTTCGCCAGCGTGGCCCAGGCGCAGGACAAGACACTCTATTGGCAGCGCTACGACGTGGATATCACCGTGCAGAAGAACGGCGATCTGCGCGTGATCGAGACCCAGGAGTTGGTGTTCACCTCCGGCACTTTTCGTTACGGCCAGCGCGAGATCGCGCTCAACCGCCTGAGCAGCATCAGTGACGTCACCGTGGGCGAGTTGGGCGGGCCACAGTACACCCTTGCCAACACCGACGCGCCCTACACATACCGGACATTCCAGGAAAGCGGCTACCTCAAGGTCCGCTACAACTTTCCACCCAGCACCGACACCCGCCGCACGATCGTGATTGGCTATACGGTTTCGGGTGCGCTGCGCTACTATCCTGACAAAGGCGTGGATCAGCTCTACTGGAAAGCGATCCCCAGCGGCAACCCGTTCCCCACCCAAACTTCCGTGATCACGCTGCACGTGCCCGACGCCGCGACCTTCACCAACTACGGCCTGTACGGCGCAGAGGGCGTCGCGACCTTCCAGCCCGGCCAGCGTGATGCAACCATCCAGGTCAAGGGCCGGATCAACGCGGGGCAGGAGGTGGAAGTGGTGGCCGAGTGGCAGCACGGCATCGTGGCGGGCGCGGCCCAACCGTGGCAGCAGCAGTTGGATCAGGAAGCCGAGCGCAAGGCCGAACAGCAGGCGTTCCAGGCGCAGTGGGGACCGGTGATGACCCTGGGGTTCGGCGCACTGGGCGGGCTGCTGGCGATCGGCGGGCCGGTACTGCTCTACCTGTGGTGGTACCGCCGCGGCCGTGATGCGCCGGTGGGCATGATCGCCGACTATCTGCCCGAACCACCGTCGGATCTCCCCGCGGGTCTGGCGGGCACGCTCGTGGACGAGAGCGCCGACATGCAGGATATCCTGGCCAGCATCCTCGACCTGGCCCGGCGCGGTGTGCTGGAAATCGAGGAGACCCAGGAGCCTGGCTTCCTGGGGATCGGCAGCCATTCCGACTTCGTCTATCGGTTGAAGGAATCGAACGCGTCATTGCGCGCGTATGAAGAGCTCCTGATCAAGGAGCTCTTCGGCAAGCGTCGCCAGGTCGAGCTGTCGGATCTGAAGAACAAGTTCTACACCGCAATCCCCAAGCTGCGCAAGGCTTTGTATGCAGAGGTGGTGAGCGAAGGCTTCTTCAAAGAGAGCCCGGAGACCACCCGCAATCGTTTCGGATGTCTGGGCATCGCCGCGCTGGTCGTGACCGGTTTCATCGGCTTTGTGCTGCTGGGCGCCCTGGTCCAGTACTCTCCCGCAGCGATCTGTGTGCCGCTGGGCCTGGGCGTGCCAGCCATCGGGTTGATGATCCTGTCCCGCTATATGCCGCGGCGCACCGAGAAGGGCGCGGACGCGGCCGCCCGGTGGAAGGCGTTCAAGCGCTATTTGCAGAACCTGGAGAAATACACCAAGGTCGAGGAGGCAACCGGCATCTTCGAGCGCTATCTGCCCTATGCGGTGGCGTTTGAGTTGGAGGAGGATTGGATCCGCAAGTTCGAGCGGGTCGATGCCCCCGCGCCCACGTGGTGGATCCCTTACGGCGATGGCCGCGGGTACGGCCGGCCGATCTATCAGGGTGGCCGGTCGATGGGTGGCGAGCTGGCCGGCTCGCGCGTCCCCGGTCACGCCGCGCCGACCTCGCGGGAAGGGGGCGCGCCGTCCCTGGAAGGGATGTCCCGCGGCATGGGCGCCTCACTGGCCGGGATGAGCGCCGGTTTAGGCAGTATGCTCTCGCAGGCGGGGCGCACCCTCACCAGCCAGCCCAGCTCGAGCGGTGGCGGTGGCTTCGGAGGTGGCGGATTCTCGGGCGGTGGCGGTGGTGGCGGCGGTGGTGGCGGTGGGGGTGGCA
>MNXL01000112.1 GCA_001871755.1 Anaerolineae bacterium CG2_30_64_16 | reverse complement strand
GTTATGTGCCAGGGCCGGATAGTGTTTGACAAGATTCTCTTTGTGTCTTCGTGCCTTTGTGGTAGAAAAATGGGGCCAGCCTGAGTAGTAACCTTGGGTTAACTACGAATCATCCTGTAGCTGGTCAACCTGCGCCGCGTAGCGGGCGTTGGCCTCTCGCAGCGCGCTTTCGGTGTCGATGCCGTGCGCCCTGGCCCACGCGACCAGCCCGAACAGCGCGTCCCCGACGGCTTCCGGGGTGGGGGGGGACGTCGCGTCCAGAGCAGCCAATGCCACGGACGGCATCTCGGGCGCGTCGATCGCCTGGACGCGTGACATCCGGTCGAGATAAGCGTCGGCCTGGGCCAGCGCGGGCAGTCCGGCCGGCACGCCGCTGAGCGGTGAGCGTTTTTCGCCGTTGCGCTCCCGTTCCGCGCGCTTGATCGCCTCCCAGTTGGCCAGCACCTCCGCGGTATCGCTGACCTGCTCGTCGCCGAAGACGTGGGGGTGACGCCGGATCAGCTTGCTGACGATCCGCGCGATCACGTCGGGGGTGCGAAACAAACCCTCCTCGCTGGCGATCTGCGTCTGCATGGCGATCTGGAGCAACAGGTCTCCCAACTCCTCCGCGACCTTGACCGGATCTTCGGCGTCCAGCGCGGTGAGCAGCTCGTAGCTTTCCTCCAGAAGCGATGACCGCAGCCTGGCCCACGTCAGCTCGCGATCCCAGGGGCAGCCGTCCGGCGCGCGCAGGTGGGCGACCACGTCCAGCAAGGCCGTGAACGCGGCGGGTGCACTTACGGCCGGGATCCACAGCAGGCTCGCGGCGTCCTCGCCGGCCGCGGCCAGGTCGGCCAGGGGACAGGTAGCCCGGTCTGGTCCAGAGATGCGGGTCACCGGATGGTCGGGAGGATAGACCGCGAGCAGGGCTTGTCGGACCAGCCCGGTTGAAGTCTCACCATCCACCCCCAGCACAAGCACGGATTGGGCCGGATCGAGGTGCGGGTAGTGTTGGCCGGCGAGCCGATCCGCCGCGATGATTTGCAGGCTCTCCAACGCCGTGGTTGCCAGACAGGCGAGCGCGGCGCGTAGTTCTCCTGGCGTGAATGTCATGGGCGCCTCCAGGCGTGATTATACACGCCGGATGCGTCCATGACCAAAAAGGAACCGGGTTTCTCCAAGACGCGCAGAAACCAGGTTTCTCCGAGAAACCTGGTTTCCTTTGTGCGTCAATACACGTCCGGGAGGCTGCTGACGTTGTTGCTGCCCCGGTTGCCGATGAAGGCGTAGCTCAGCCCTGGATCGACCGCGACGGCCATCGGATCGTCGCCCACGGCCACGGTGGCCCGCAGCATCAGGGTCACGCCGTCGAACACCGAGGTCGAGTCGTCCAGGCTGTTGCTGACGAACACATGGTGCGTGACCGGGCTGACGCCGATCCCGCCGCCCCCGTTCGGCCCGCCGCGGCTGACCAGCACTGTGCTGCGCAGCGCGGGGCCGGTCGTCGGGATCTGATACACCAGCACCTGGTTCGGCTGCGCCGGGTCGCTGTGGTTGGAGGCAAAGGACACGTAGAGCTGGTTCAGGCCGGGATCGATGCCCAGTGCGAACGGCTCGCCGCCCGGGTACGCGGTTTGCCCCCACAGGATGGCGTTGGACGCGCCATCGACCACGCGGATCAGCCGCGCGTCCCGGCACGAGACGTACACGCGGTTCAGCAGCGGATCGACTGCCACGCCGAACGCGCCGCCGCCCACCTCCAGCGTCGTCAGCAGCGTGTCGGTTGCGGCGTCGATCACCGCCAGCCGCCCGCCCGCATGGAGCGGCACGTAGACCCGGTTGGTGCTTTCGTTGATCGCCACGTAGGTCGGCTCGCCGCCGTACGGCGCAAACGAGATCGTCTTGATCACCGTGCCCGTGCCGCCGTTGATCACCGTCAGGCTATCGCTGGCGAAGTTGGCCACGTAGACCTTGTTGGTGGTCGTGTTGACCGCGACGCCGAACGGTTGCAGGCCCACCGGGATCGTGCGCAGGGTCCAGGCGGTGAACGGGTCCACTTCGTAGACCAGGTTCGCGGTCTGGCTGGCGACGTACAGGCGATGCGTGCTCAGGTTGACGCCGATGCCCTTGGGATGCCCTACGTTGGAGAGCACGATCGGCTCGATCGCAACCCCGGGGGTGCGGGTGGCGGTCGGGGTCGGCGTGGGCGTCGGCGTGAAGGTCGCGGTCGGCGTGGGTGTCGGCGTGAAGGTCGCGGTTGGCGTAGGTGTCGGTGTCGGGGCCGGCGGGTAGAGGATGAGCGGCGCGAAGTTGAAGATCTCGGCGGTCAGGATCAGGTCGTAGGCCAGGCAGCCGCGCGCCCCGCTCTGGTAGTAATCCTGGACGCGCGCGAAGTACTGGCCGCTGGCCGGCGCCGGCCAGACGATGCGCGATCTCGGATCAGCGCCTGGCACGATGTCATCGTTGTAGGCCAGGGGGGTGCTGCCGTCGGTGTCGTACAGGGTCAGGGTAGTGTCGGTGCTGCCCAGCAGGTTATCGGTGCGCAGGGTGTAGATCCCGCCGGCCACCGCGCGGAAGACCGCCCAGTCCGTGTCCGAAGGGGGCTCCAGGGTGTGCTTCTGGCCGATACCGTTCGGCGCAATGGTCGCGGCCGCGGCCGGCGTGTCGTCCAGCTCGTAGTCGTCGAGGGCACACGCCTGGCGATTCTTGAACCGCACCTCCACGCAGGACGGCCCGGCCGGCAGCTCCACGTCGAACATGGCGGCCGTGACCGGCGCCCAACCGGCCTGCATCTCCTCCCAGAGCGTCCACCAGCCCGCGGTCAGGCCGGCGAAATGGAAGTCGCCGCTGCCATCGGTGATGGTTGTCAGCACTGGCTCCGCGGCGTCGCGCGGCCGGGCATGGATCGTCCAGCCCGGCAGCCCCACGTGCAGGTCATCGGTCTTCTGGCCGATGATGCACGAGTTGGCGGGGATGGGGGTCTGGGTCGCGGTCGGGGTCGCGGTTGGCGTAGCTGTGGGTGTGGCCGTCGCGGTCGGGGTGGCCGTAGGGGTGGGCGTCGCGGTCGGGGTCGGGGTCGGCGGCTGGCGCAGGCCAAAGTTGACGGACAGATTTTCGCCAGGCCCCAATGTTACCCCGACCGGGTCAACGGTGGTGACGACGTAGCCGGCCGGGATGTCCGGGTCGGTTTGGTCCAGATCCGCCACGTAGTCCCCGGCAGGCCGGCCGGTGAAGCTGTAGCTACCGGTGGGGCCACTACTCTGGCAGCCGATCAGCGCTTCACCAGGATCTACCTGCCCGTTGGCGTTGTCGTCATCGTAGAGACAGACGCTGATGTTCGGCAGGGCTGCCTCTCCGGGGTCGATCCCGCCGTTGCCATTGGCGTCCTCCCACACCCGCCCCCCGATGACGCCGGTGTCGTCGAAGCGAAAATCGATCGTCCGGGTTTCGCCGGGCGCCAACCCGGTGACGGCCTGGGCGCCGGCGCCCAGCAAGCCCATGCCCGCTGGCAGGTCCGGGTCGGTCGCAGCGACGATGACCACGTAGTCCCCGGCGTGGACCAGGGTGAAGGTGTAGACGCCGCCGGGGCCGGTGTCGACCTGGTCGGCCAGCGGTTCGCCGGAGTCATACGCGCCGTTGCCGTTTGTATCGATCCACAAGCGCACCGCGATGTCCGGCAACCCTGTCTCGCCCAGATCGAGGAGCCCGTTGGCGTTGGCATCGTACCAGGCCTGGCCTGTGACCGTGGAGGGCGGGGTGCGATTGGCAAAGGTGATATAAGTCGTGGCATTGATGTCCACCTGGGCGGTGGCGGTGGGCGGCAGGGTGGGTTCTTGCCCACTCGGCACGGTCTCGGTGATCAGGTAGCTGCCGACCGCGATGTCCGTCCAGGTGGCATGGCCGGCGCCGTCGGTGGTCTTGCCCACTGTGTCGCCGAAGGGAGTGCGTAGCCGGATCAGCACGTCGGGCACGGGGTCGTCGGTGGGGTCCTGGATCCCGTTGCCGTTGAAATCATCGAACTTGTAAACGTCCAGGTTGCCGCGCTCGGCCACGTAGAAGGAGACGCTGGCAAATGCCTCCTGACCAGCCTCGATGGAGTAGTACGTGATCTCGCCCAGGTAGCGGCCTTCCTTGGGCGCCGGCGGGACGGTGTAGGCGCGGGTGACGGACAGTCCCGTAGTGCCGGTGTACGTCTGCGTGTCGACGGCCAGCGCGTCCGGGTCGAGCACGCGAAACTCGACGCGGTCGGGGGTGTTCGCGCCGGAGGTGACCGTCCAGGTGAAGGTTTCGGTCATCCCTCGGCTGATGCTGGCGGGGGGCGCGGGTGAGCGTGTCAGAGTGATCCCGGACTGCGCCAGGGTGATGGTCACCAGGCCCATGAACAGGCTGGCTATGCCTGCCGCCAGGCTTAGACCGAGCCATTTTGTGCGCGTCATGTGTTTCTTCTCCTGGGGGTGCGTTTCGGCATGGACCTCGTAACCCTCACTGGCTTTCACTTCTTCAAGACGAAACAAGGCGCGGCAAGTTACGCCCACTGGACACGCAACGGGAGAGTGAGTCTCACTCTCCCGTTGGTTCGATCCAGGTGGCTCGACATCCAGAGACGCCGGCCTACCCGTTGGGGTCACGCGAGCCGATCATTCGGCTGTCGGTTCGCATCACGGACCGTAGGTGTCCAGGATGGCGTACAGGTTGTTGCTGTCCCGGTTGCCCACGAACACGCGTTTGGTGATCGGATCAACTGCCACGCCGAATGGGTTGAGGCCCACGGGGATCGTGGCGATCACGGAGTCCGAGATACCGCTGATCACGCTGACCGTGTTATCGAGACTATTGGTGAAGAAGACGTTGCCGGTCGTTGTATCGACCGCGACACCGCCACCGCCGTCCCCGCCGCCGTTGCCGACGTCCAGGTAGGCAATACGCGTCAGGCCGCTGCCACTGGCCTGGAACACAGCCGTCTTGTTGACATTGTGGAACGGGGCGCACGCGACGTAAAGCTTGTTGTTGGCAGGGTTGAAATCCATGCCGTATGGCGCCGCGCCGGTTCCGCCGCATGGATGGATAGTCTGACTGTCCATTACCCGGAAGTGATCGTTGCCATCCAGTGTGACGATCTTGTCGGTGTCACGGACACTGACGTAGACCCGGTTCAGGTTCGTGTTAACCGCCAAGCCCCAAGGGCCTCCGGCGCTGATGAATCTGAACGCCTCTACGGTGTCGGTATATCCGTTGATCACAGCCATGGCGTCGTTGCCGTTGGTGACCACGAAGACGTAGTTTGTGATCGGATTGACCTTCACGAAGGTCGGGTTAGGGCCAACGTCGATGACGTCCAGCAGTGCCCGCGTTGTGGCGTCCAGCACGTAGACGTTGCCGCCAGCGAAGTGCGCCACGTAGACCTTGTTGGTGTTCGGGTTGACGGTGACGCCCCACGGCTCTCGTCCCACCTTTACTTCTTGCACCACGGTGAAGGAGAGCCCATCGACGACGTACATGCGGTCGTTATCTCGACCAGTTACGTAAGTCAGGTGCGTTTGTGAGTTGACGGCCAATCCCTTTGGATGCAGCAGACCCGGCACCGGGATCGTGGTCGGCTCCACGGGCGGGGTGCGTGTCACGGTTGCCGTCGGTGTCGCAGTCGGTGTTGCGGTCGGTGGCGGTGTGCCGGTGGGTGTCGGCGTGGGCGTGGCCTCAGGCAGCGGCCCAGGAATGATCGGCGCCCAGGTGCGCAGCGGCTTGCCGGTGATGTCGTAGCCCGGGCAGTAGCAGACCGGGTACTGCGAATCCGGGTAGGTCAGCGTGCGTACGAGCAGGTAGTAGGGACCGCTGTAGGTCGCGGTCCAACTGAGGGTGGAGGCGCAGAACTGCGGCAGAGACAAACAGAGAGCGGTGTCGATGTCGTCATTGGACTTGACCACCTGACTGTTCTGATCGTACAAGATCATGTAGGTATCGGTGCCGGGGGCCAGGTTGGAGGTGCGGATATTGTAGCTCCAGCCCGACACCAGGCCATCGAAGCGATACCAATCCACGTCGGTTGCCACGTGGAAGGTGTGGGTCTGCGTGGTTCCATCCAACGGGAACGGTTGTGCCTGGATCTGCAAGTCGTCCGGCTCGTACGGGTCCGGATCGCACGGGCAGGTAGGCGTCGATGTCGCGGTGGGCGTGCTGGTCGGTGTGTGAGTTGGCGTTGCCGTCGGCGTGTTGGTTGGCGTTGGTGTTGGCGTGTTGGTGCGCGTTGGCGTCGCCGTTGGCGTGTTGGTCGGTGTGTTGGTTGGCGTTTTGGTGCGCGTCGGCGTTGCCGTCGGCGTGCGGGTCGGCGTGTTGGTAGAAGTTGGCGTTGTCGTCGGCGTATTGGTGGCTGTCACCGTCGCGGTCGGCGTGTTGGTCGGGGTCGGCGTCGCAACCGTGACGACGGCATCATCGTTGTCGGTGACATTCGGGCCGACGGGTGGCGTGCCGGTAGCGGTCGCCACGTTGGTGAAACCGGCGGTGACGTTGCTGAGCGAGCAGGTGTAGCTGGTGCTCTGGCCCGGCGTGAGGGCGCCCAGGCTGGGCCGATCACAGTTGGGCGCCAGCGGGTCGGTCACCGCGACGTTGGTCAGCGTGACGTCGCCGGTATTGGTGATGGCGATGGTGAAGTTGGCCGTGCCGCCGCTCACGACCTGCTGCAGGTCGGGGGTCTTGGCGATGGTGATGGCCGGGTGGATGACGTCCACGACCGCATCATCGTTGTCGGTGACATTCGGGCCGACGGGTGGCGTGCCGGTAGCGGTCGCCACGTTGGTGAAACCGGCGGTGACGTTGCTGAGCGAGCAGGTGTAGCTGGTGCTCTGGCCCGGCGTGAGGGCGCCCAGGCTGGGCCGATCACAGTTGGGCGCCAGCGGGTCGGTCACCGCGACGTTGGTCAGCGTGACGTCGCCGGTATTGGTGATGGCGATGGTGAAGTTGGCCGTGCCGCCGCTCACGACCTGCTGCAGGTCGGGGGTCTTGGCGATGGTGATGGCCGGGTGGATGACGTCCACGAC
>MNXL01000279.1 GCA_001871755.1 Anaerolineae bacterium CG2_30_64_16 | reverse complement strand
GGGCCAGGCCGAGCTGGCGCACGCGCTCTTCCCGATCGGCGAATATGTCAAGTCCCAGGTGCGGGAGCTGGCCGCGGCGCGCGGCCTGCCGACCGCCGCGCGGGCCGAGAGCCAGGACCTCTGTTTTGTGGCGGACGGCGACTACCGGCGCTTCTTGCGAGACTGGGCTCCCGAGGCGGTGCGGCCCGGCCCCATCCTGGATCGCACGGGCCGCCAACTGGGCGTCCACGCTGGACTGCCGTTCTACACTATCGGCCAGCGGAGCGGGCTGGGGATCGCCGCGCCGCGGCCGCTCTACGTGCTGAGCCTCGATCTGGCGCGCAACGCGGTCGTGGTGGGCACGGCCGACGAACTGGGCCGTGATCGGCTGACCACCGGGTCGGTCAACTGGATCAGCGGACAGGCGCCGGCCGGGCCGTTTGAAGCGCAGGTGCAGATCCGCTATCGCGCGACCCCGGCGGCTGCCACCGTGACCCCACTGCCGGCCGACCGGGCCGAAGCGCATTTTGCCGGACCGCTGCGCGACATCACGCCGGGGCAGGCCGCCGTCTTCTATGACGGTGAACGCTGCCTGGGCGGCGGGATCATCGAGAGAGCGGACGATGCAAGGTTCGTGGTTTGATCTGGTGCTGGACATCGCCCTGGCGCCGGCCCTGTGGCTGAGCAGCGCGCTGGCGCTGGCCTACGGAGTGCTGTTCTACGGCTGGCGCGGCGGGGGCTGGCGGCAGTTGGGTCGTGATCTGGTGGGTGGACTGGTCGGTTTTGGGCTGGGCCAGTTGGCCGGCATGTTGTCGGGGGCCAGTTGGCTTCTGATCGGCCAGGTTCAGTTTCTGTGGGGCACGCTGGGCGCGGCGCTGGGGCTGGTCTTGCGGCGCCGTTTGTGGCCGCGCTGAGGTGGCGAGGTGTGGCCGCCTACCTGGTAGCCGCCCAATGAAGAACCTGGTTTCTTCTGTGTCGTGGGGCTTGGCGAAACGCTGGCTCTGTGATACACTTTGCGCTGTGGAGGTGTCATATGAGTATAGCGCGCGATGTCGCCATCATTATCCTGGCCGTTGAATCGATCGTGATCGGCGTGCTGTTATCGATCCTGGTGATCCAGGTGATCAGGCTGGTCAGAATGCTGCGGCACGAAGTGTTGCCTATCTTGAACTCCACGCAGGAGACGGTGAGCACGGTCCGGGGCACCGCTTCGTTTGTCAGTGATCACATGGTGCAACCTGTGGTCCGGGTGGCCAGTTACACGGCCGGCGCGCGCCAGGCCGTGAGCACCCTTTTTGGGGGGCGAAAGCGTAACGGGCGCGAGACGGGCAAAAAGGAGGCGTAAAAAATGAGCGACAGCGGTGGCGAGTTCTTCGTCGGATTCGTAGTCGGCGCTCTGGCGGGCGCCGCGGCGGCTCTTCTGCTGGCCCCATGTTCGGGCGAGGAGATGCGTAAGCAGATCGAGCAGAAGGGGATCGAGTTGAAAAGCGAGGCCCAACGGCTGGCGGAGGAGGCACGGGTCGAGACTCAGCGGGCGGTTGAGAACGCGCGGAGCCAGGTCGACCAAATCCCCGAACGCGGCCGGATCGTGGTGGCGGAAAACGTCAAGCGGGCGCAACAGGCCGTGCAGGATGCCCAGGCCAAGTTGAGCAAAGCCGAAGCTGACGCGGCCACAGGGCAGCCCGCATAGGCTGTGTGGTAGCATCTCAGTTGCTCGGGGCAGATCACGCGCTGTGGCTCGGTCACAGACCGATAGCAGCCACCCCAGACTGTTGAGATGGACAAACGGGTCGGGCTTCGGAAACCTCCAGACAGAGGCCTCCGAAGCCTTTTCTATGGCTGGCTGTACAGTTGTCGGAGCGCGGTGGGCAGTTGTCCGACCAGGTCGCTGGCGACGGTGCCGGATAGGCCGATGGCGCGGAACATCAGCAGGCCGGCGTGACCGTGCACGTATGCGCCGCAAACGGCCGCCTCAAAGGTCGGCACACCTTGGGCCAGCAGCGCCGCGATGCTCCCGGCCAGGACATCCCCACTCCCGGCCGTGGCCAGCGACGGCAAGGCGAACGGGAGCACCGCGTGGCGACCATCAGGGGCCGCGATGACGGTGTGGGGGCCCTTGAGCAGCACGATGTGCCCCCATTCCGCGGCGTAGCGCCGCGCGGTTTGAATGCGCCTGGCGTTGACTTCGACGGCCGTGGCGCCGGTCAGCCGGGCCATTTCGCCGGGGTGCGGGGTCAGGATGCTACCGGGGGGCAACCGGGCCGGCCAATCCGCCAGGGTTGCCAGGATGTTCAGCGCATCCGCGTCGACGATCGTGCGTCCTTGCCACGCCTCCCGCGGCAGGCCCTCTGCTGAGAACAGCGTCTCGATAAAGCCCCGGGCTGCGTCCTCTTGGGTCAGCCCTGGTCCGACCAGCAACACGTCGTAGTCGGCCAGGCTCGCCAGCAGTCGCGGCACACCGGCCGCCGAATGGGTGCCTGCACTGTCGGCGAGCAACACCCACGTGGCCTCTGGGAGGGCCGCGGCCAGCGCGGTATGGAGCGCGGTCGGGATTGCCAGAGTGACCAGCCCCGCGCCTGCGCGGCCCGCCGCGGCGCCGCTCAAGTACGCCGCGCCCGTGTAGCTCAGTGAGCCGCCAGCGATCATGACCTTGCCGAAGGCGCCTTTGTGGGCATCAGATGGGCGCTGGGGCAGCCAGAGCCGGACCTCGCTTGGGGTCACGAGCTCGCCCTGGACTTCTTGCAGCAACGCCGGGGGCACTCCGATGTCGGCGACGCTCAACAGGCCGCACGCACCCGCGCCGGGGAACTGGACGTGTCCCCATTTCGGCGCTGCAAAGGTAATCGTGATGGTGGCCGGCAGCGCCAGGGGATCGAGCTCGCCGGTATCGCAGTTCAGGCCACTGGGGCAGTCTACGGCCACGACAGGTGGTTGCAGCCCGGCAGGCAAACTGGACTGAGCCAGCCAGTCGTCCTCCTCGTCCTCCTCTCCCCAGAATGGGAGATCGTCGTCGTCCTCCTCCTCGTCGTCGAAGTCGGGATCGAAGTCGGGATCGAACTCGTCGAAGTCATCGAAGTCAGCATCGTCTTCATCGTAGTCGTCGAAGTCGGGCGGGGGCTGTGGCGGGGGGGCGCCCAGTGTCAGCGCATCCATCACCGGAAAACGCGGCGCACCGGGCATAGGCTGTGGCGCGGGCTCCTGGAAGGCGGCGCGGCGCACGGAGATCTCGCCCCGAGCAATTTCCAGGATGTTGGCCAACGGCCCTTCGATGGGCAGCGTGGCGCCGGTACCCAACAACGCGTCGACGACCACGTCCGCGTGACGGAGCTCCTCGCGCAGGTTGGCATAGTCCGGGTCGTTGTCGGCAAACAGGATGGCCACGCCGCGGCGCTGCCGTTTGAGCCAGCGAAAGTTCTCGTCACCCTTGACGTTGCGCTTCCACACGTAGACGGTGATCTGATGTTCCTCTTCGCGCAAATAGCGGCCAGCCACCAATCCATCGCCGCCGTTGTTGCCGGGCCCAACCAGGATCAAGATCGCTCGCTCGGGGTTGAACAGCACGAGCGTGTTGACCATGTTGGCCACGGCGTGCCCGGCCATGTCCATCATGGCCGCGTATGAGTGCCCGCCGGCGTCGGTGGCTTGCTCGATCCGGCGCATCTCTTCCACGCTGACTAACTTCATTCTGGGCCTCCCTCTTGCAGATGTTTGCCGCCGTCCAGGTCGGATTGCTTGAGACTGTTGGCCGTCAGACGCCAGGCTACCAGCGCCAGGCTGCCGATAATCGGGATCAAGAGCAACAGATAGGGCCTAACCCACGAGATCCTTGCTTTTTGTGCAAGAATTCGGTGAGCAAGGTTGGCGCCTTCTTGGTTCCGGCTTGTAAGCGCAGCGGCCTTGTCCGGGTTAGGTAAAACGCAACGTCGTCGATGGCGAGCTGCCGATAGGGTCCAATGGGTGACGCAACACGCCGGTGTCGATGGCGGTCAACAGGATCGCGGCGCCCAACGCAACGTTCGCGCCAGCCATGAAGCGCTCGCTGCCGAGCAGCCAACTGACCACGATCACCCCCAGCCCGGCGCCGATCACCTGCAAGGTCATCGTGACGCGTGGCTCACCCCAGGCGATCCAGGGACCCCAGGTCAGACGCGTTGCAGGCATACTGACGATGAAATGGGCGGTCCAGTATAGCCAGCCGCTCAAGGTCAGCGCCCGGGTCCAACGCGCCAGGAGCGGCCGCGGTCGGAGCAGGTAGGCCAGCCCCAGGAGGCCGCCGGCCATCAGGCCGACCATCCCTGCGCGACTCAGTGCGCCGTGCAGGTAGACAATTTTGATCGTTTGGCCGATCGTCTTCTCAGCCGGCATGAAGGCCAGGATCAGGACGGCCAATGCGCTGCACAGCCCGAACCCCAGCAAAAAGCGACGGCGAATAGAGTCTGGCACGAGTGTGTGAACCTTTGGTCGACGGACGGGCGAAGATCGGTTGCGCAAGACCAGCACACCCCATTATCATACCCGAAATCCCCCCATCTGCCAAACGGCGCTCATCGGAGGTAATGCGCCGCGTGATCCGTCATTCCCGCGAAGGCGGGAATCCAGGTCGGTGACAACTGGACACCCACTTTCGCGGGTGTGACGAGTGGCGCTCCGTTGATGTCGACGGAGTCTCAATCGATCGGGATACACTACCGTCGCGCGGCCGCGGATTGCGCGCTTCCCCGCGTCTATGGTATGATCAGTGCTTGAACCTTTTGGGAAAGGACGGGGTGTGCATGCTCTGGATCCTGGTGGCCCTGGTGTGGTTGATTGCGCTGGGCCTGACCTGGGCCGCGTTCCGGCGTGGTCGGCTACGATCTCCTTGCCATCTGGATGTGGCCGCGCTGGGGCTGTTGGCGCTGGCCACGCTGGGCTTTTTCTGGCGAGTGGTCGTGGGGCAGAACTGGATGCCGGCCGATGGCGGCGACCTCGTCTCGTTTCTCTATCCCACTTACCGGTTCGCGGCCGCGACCCTGCGCGATGGCGCCTGGCCCCTCTGGAACCCGCATCTGTACGGCGGCGCGCCCCACGCCGGGGACATCCAGGCCGGTTTTCTGTACCCTCCCAACCTCGCGCTATTTCTCCTGCGACCGGAGTTCCCATACATTGCTCTGCAATGGCTGAGCATCGGCCACGTGTGGTTCGCGGGTGCGGGCATGTACCTGTTGCTGGCGCGGGGGCTGCGCGTGCGCCGCACCGCCGCGTTGGCCGGCGCGCTGGCATTCATGTTCTCCGACGCATTCATCGTCCACTTCGGAAATCTGAACTTCAACGCCGTGGTCAGTTGGCTGCCGTGGGTGTTCTGGGCGTATGGTCGGAAACTGGAAGCTGGAAGCTGGGGGCTGGAGAGGCCGCTCGCAAATCGCAAACCTGTCCTGAGCGAAGTCGAAGGATCGCAAACCTGTCCTGAGCGCAGTCGAAGGATCGCAAGTCTGGCGCAATCTGCCATTTGCCATTTGCCATTTGCTGTCCTGCCCGGTATGCTCCTCGCCATTGCCACCCTCGCCGGTCACATCCAGGCCACACTGTTCATCGTCCTGGCGCTGGCGATCTACACCACGCTCTGGCTCTGGCTGCACCGGGAAGACCCCAGGCCTGCCCGGCGCGCAGCTTTCGCCCTTGTCTACTTGTCTACCTGTCTACTCACTACTTTCCTCTTAGCCGCGCCCATCCTGCTGCCGGCGCTCCAGCTCGCCGGCCACACCGCGCGAGCCGGCTGGAGCTACACCGAGACCGCCGGCTATTCCCTCGCGCCCGCGCAGTGGATCGGATGGCTGATCCCCGGTTTCTTCGGACGTGGGCCGCAGTTCCACTGGGGCGCCTGGCCGCGGGTCGAAGTGGGGTATCTGGGCATCCTGCCACTGATCCTGACCGGGCTGGCGCTGGTCTTGCGCCGTGAACGCCGGACGTGGGCCTGGACGGGGCTCGCAGGGACCAGTTTTCTGCTGGCGCTGGGCATCTATGCGATCCCGCACGGGTGGTTGACACTGCTGCCAGGGTTCGGACAGTTGCGCGCGCCCGCGCGGCTGGTGCTGGTGACCGATTTCGCGCTGGCTGCGCTGGCCGCGGTCGGGTTGGACGCGGTCTTGCAGCCCTGGACCGGGCCGGCTCGGGAAGCCTTCCTGCGCTACTGGCGGCTGGTAGCGCGGGCGACCGCCGCGGCGCTGGCGATGGGCGTGCCGCTGGCCTATCTGGCGCTGCTCTTGACTCAAGATCGCGACCCGGCGATCGTGCTGCGGGTGTCGATCACGCTGATTGCGGTACTCACCTTTGCGGGCTTGCTGCTGGCGAGCCTGCTCTGGCTGACCGCGCGCCGCGGCGACTGGGCCAGGCCGGTGACGCTGGCGTGGCTGGCGATTGCGCTGATCATGCTGGATCTCGCCAGCACCGGCGCCTATCAGGACCTGGGTGACCGAGACCCCAGCCTGAGCTTTGAGCAGAGCGAAATTGCCGCGTACCTGGCTGCACAGCCTGGCCCGTTTCGCATCGACGCTCGCACCGGGATCGAAAGCCTCTGGCAGCCAGACACCGCGTTGCTCTACGGCCTGGACGACGTCGGCGGGCTCGTCAACCCCCTGCTGCTGGCCGATGCGGGTCGCTATTGGGATGGCCTCGGCTCTCGCTCGACGCGGCTTTACGATCTGCTCAACGCACGCTATGTGATCGCGCGCAAGGACGTGGCGCTGGACTGGGACAAGTTCGCCCTGGTCTTCGATAGCGATCCTGATCTCAACATGTACCAGAATCGCGACGCCCTGCCGCGCGCGTTCATGGTGAGCCAGGCGCAGACCGTTGCCGGGCACGAGGCCGCCTGGACAGCCATCCACGCGCCGGGCTTCGATCCCGGCGAAAACGCAGTGGTCGAGGGCGCCGATGTGGCGGTGGGGGGCCGGGGACAGGTCGTCTCGATAACGGCCGGGCCGGGCCGTGTGCGGCTTGAGGTGGTTGCAGAGGGTGGCCCGGCCTTGCTGATTGTCAGCCAGATGTGGTATCCTGGGTGGCGAGTTTGGGTGGACGGCGTGCCGTATGGACAGCCGTTGCGCGTGGACTACGCGTTTCAGGGCGTGGCCTTCGACGCTGGCGCGCATCAGGTTGAGATGCGTTTCGATCCGCCGCTGTGGCGATTGGGCTGGCTGCTGGCGGCCGCAACCGCGGGATTGCTGGTCCTCGTGGGCCTCTGGCGGGCGCGTTGGGCGTTGTCGAGACGTACACCTGACCAGGTGACCAGGTGACCAGGTGACAGGATGGCAGGGCGCCAGACGAAATACGCAACACGCAACACGCAATCGCCCATCAGCGGTCAGCCATCCGCCATCCGCCATCCGCCATCCGCCATCCGCAATCAAAAATCGTTGAGAGGGTGTCATGACGTTCGACGCGCCGATTCACACAAACGAGGCCAATCTGAGCCGGGTCTTGGCTGCGGGGTTGCCAGTGCTGTTGGTTTTCTGGCGCCGCGATTGTGCGCCTTGCGACCAATTGGCGCCGACCCTGGATCGATTGGCCCGGAGCTACGCCGGTCGCGCGCTGGTGGTGAAGGTCGATGCGGCCGAGGAGCGCGGGCTGGTGCGACGCTACACGATCGACCGCCTGCCAAGTCTGCTGTTCTTCCAGGAGGGCCAATTGCTCGCCACCGCGGTCGGCGTGGCCGGTGAGCGGGAATTGGTGGCCTGGTTGGATCATCTGGCAGGGAACGCAGCGCGGCCGCCCGTGCCTGGAGGCCCGAGTATTGCCCTGGGGAGCCCATCCGGTGGGCAGACGGCCCGACCCACGGATGCCGCGGCCCGGCCCACGGAGCCGGCACAAGGCGCTGCGCGTACGCCGACCGGTCAGCCGGTGATCTTGACAGACGACACGTTTGATGCGATGATTCGCCAGACTGCGCTGCCGGTGCTGGTGGACTTCTGGGCCGCCTGGTGTGGGCCATGCAAGATGATTGCCCCGGCCGTGGCTGATCTGGCGCATGAATTCGCGGACCGGGTTGTGGTGGGCAAGCTCAACGTGGACGAAAACCCTGGGATCGCCAGGCGCTACAACATCATGAGTATCCCGACCCTGTTGATCTTTCGCAATGGGCAGATGGTGGACCAGATCGTCGGCGCCCAACCGGCGCAGGTGTTGCGCCAGCGCCTGGCCCGGCAGGTAGCATAGACCTGGCAAAGAAGAGGTAAAACACATGGCGCGCATTTTGGTGGTTGAAGACAACCCGGTCATGGCGAATGCTATCGGCGATGTGCTGGAATTGGCCGGGCATCAGGTGTCGGTCGCTGCGGACGGGGTGGCCGGACTGCTGGAAATACCCAAAGTGGGGCCGGAACTGATCATCTCGGACGTGATGATGCCCCGGATGGACGGGTTTGAATTCTACCAGGCGGTGCGCGCCAACCCGGCGTGGGTCTTCATCCCTTTTATTTTTCTGACCGCCAAGGGGCAGGAGGAAGACATCTATCTGGGCAAGCGTCTGGGCGCGGATGACTATCTGGTGAAGCCGTATGCGCCCGAGAATCTGGTCGCGACCGTCGAGTCGAAACTGGCGCGTGCCCGTGCGCTCTCCCAGGCTGCCGGGGCTGAGATGGAGAACATGAAGCGGACCATCACCCAGGTGATCGGCCACGAGTTGCGCACACCGCTGACGTGGATCCAGGGCTATGCGGAGTTGCTGTTGGGCGGTGTGGGGAGCATGACCCCGGAGGAGCTGCATCTTTCCCTCCAGAGCATCAAGACGGGTAGCGACCGGTTGGCGCAACTCATCGAGGATGCGGTGATGGTGGTGATGTTGGACGCCGGCCAGGCGCAGGAGGAATTCGACCTGGTGGCCCGGGTCGATCGCGATATCGCCGTGCACGTGCGACAGGCTTTGGATCGGGTGCGGTCTCGGGCAACCCAGCGCCACGTCCAGCTTGAGGCACGCGTGCCAGAGGCCCTGTCACCGGTACTGTTGGCCCCCCGCTTCTTCTCGGAAGCCCTGCTGCACATTCTGGACAATGGGATCAAATTCGCCCGGTCGGATGTGGAGAGTTGGGTGATTGTGACTGCCGAAGACCATGAAACCGAAGTCGAGATCGTGGTCAGCGACAACGGTGTCGGCATCCCTGCGGACCAGCTCGAGCGGATCTTCAATCCACTGGTCCAGATCGACCGACCTCGGCTGGAGCAGCAAGGGGTCGGGCTGGGACTGACGGTGGCGCACGGTCTGATCCAACTGCACGGGGGCCGGCTCTGGGCTGAGAGCCAGTTGAACGAAGGCACGCAGGTTCACATCGTGTTGCCGCACGCCAAGGGTTGAGCGTTCCGCCTGCGGCGCGGCCGAAGGCCACGAGTAACACATCGTCCATCCGTTGGACACGGCGCAGATCGTACGCCGGCGTCCTGAGCCCCTCGACGATGCCCTTGCCAATGGGCCGCTGCACGAAAAGCGGCCGGTGAGATGATCCCCCACCGGCCTCTGTTAACTCCTGTCCTGCTGCCCTCTGACTCCTGATCTCTGACTCCTGCCCCCTGACTCCTGACTCATGTACTACGGCGCCAATACCTGCCAGCCATACTGTCCGAAGTGCTTGTCGAACACCCACGCCTCCCGGATGCCCAGACGGGTCATGACGGCAAACGAGATGGCGTCGGTCAGCGAGTAGTCTTTGTCGGTCTGGCGGTAGATCGTTGCCCTGGCTGCCGCTTCGTCGTCCGGTTTCGCTCGCACGACCAGCACCGCGACCCGTCCCGCCTCGACGTTCTGCAGAAACTCACGGGCCACCGCGGCGCCCACGTAGCGCAGCAAGCCAGCATGCATTTCAGCGATGACGAAGTTCGTGGTATAGAGCCTGATCCGTTGCTGCTTCAGCCGTTCGGCGATGATCAGCGCGTTCTGGTGATGCTCATCATTGCGGCGGATCAGAGCGACGAAGGCGCTGGTGTCAACGAAGACGCCAGGCGTCATGGCCGTAGATCTCCCCGAAGTACTTGTACTTGTCGCTGCTCAGATCGGGTGGCCCGCCGGCGGCGATCCCCGCCAGCTTCAGCAAGTCGCCATGCTCCCAGGGATTGGCTTCCGTGGTGGTCGTAGCCTCTCGCACCTCGGCCGGCTGAGCTGCGTTCATCAGCTCGCCGTCTTCGCCCACGAAGCGCATCAGCTCGGCGCGGGTAATCCGCCAGTCCTTGTTGCTGATCTTCACGCCCTTGAGTCGGCCATCGCACAACATGTTTGTGATCGCCCGGGGTTTCACGCGCAACACCTGGGCTGCCTCCGCCGTGGTGAGCATCAGCGGCAAGTCCGACCAGTGCAATGCTTGCCCGTTCATTTCGCCCTCCTTGCCGACCGCATAGGTCGTTTACATACCGCATACTATTACAAGCAACCGCAAGCGTCAAGCGTTGCCCGCCGAACGGGTATAGTGCAAAACTATTTAAACCACACAAGGCGCCGGATGGTAGCCCATCCAGCGCCTTGTGCGAAACGTTTTGGCGTCATAGCGGCAGCGCGGCAGCAAGGAAACAACCGACACTTTGCGTTTCAGGCTCCTCGGGGAGGACTCGAACCTCCAACCTTGCGGTTAACAGCCGCTTGCTCTGCCAATTGAGCTACCGAGGAATGGACTTCACTGACTGTGAGTTCATTATAACCAGATGGGCCGATTCGTCAAATCATCCCAGGTAGTCCCGTAGCTTGCGGC
>MNXL01000409.1 GCA_001871755.1 Anaerolineae bacterium CG2_30_64_16 | reverse complement strand
CGGCCACAGCTACTCTGGATTGTTGAGCAGACGCACCTTGTCACCTGCCTTGTCACCTGGTCACCTCGTCACCTTGTCACTAATTCCCCTGCTGATCCTCGACCTCTGGCTCTTTGGCCACGGCTTCAACACCGCGGCCGACCCCAGGCTGCTCGACTTCAAGCCGCCGGTCGTGGGGTGGCTGCAGGACCACCAGGACCCTGCCCAGCCGTGGCGGCTGACCAGCTTCGACGCGCCGGACGAGAAGCTGCTGAACGCCAACACGGCCATGCCGTACGGCCTGGAGGACGTGCGGGGCTACGACTCGATCATCCCCAAGCAGTACGTGGCGTACATGAGCCGCATCCAACGCCAGGACGACCTGCTCTACAACCGCATCGCGCCGATCTACACCCAAATCGACGGCCCGCCCCCGCGCGGCAGCGGGGGCCAGCCCAACTATGACGCGCTGGATAGCCCGCTGTTGCGCCTGTTGGGCGTGCGCTACGTGGTGACGACACACACCATCCCCAATGCCGGCTACGACCTGGTCTACGATGCCGAGGTCAAGGTCTACGAGAACCGCAACGCGTTCCCGCGCGTCTTCATCGTGCCGGAAGCAGTGGCAGCCGCCGACCAGGCCGCGGCCCTGGACACCCTGCAAACGATAGACCCGGCCCAGGTGGTCGTGGTCGAGGGGCTGAGCCCGGACGCGACCCCGCCTCCGGCATCCCCGACGCTGCGCGAGGCGCGCATCAGCCAGCGGGGCAATCGCGAGCTCTTCGTGGACGTCAACATCGACGATCGGGGCTGGCTGGTCCTGGTCGACAACTACTTCGAGGGCTGGAAGGCGTACCTGCGGCCGTTCGGAGTATCGGGAGAGGGTGTTACTGCGACCGGCGAATCGATCGAAACCCAATTGCCCATCTACCGGGCGGATGGGACGTTCCGCACGGTCTACTTGCCCCAGGCCGGCCAGTGGACAGTGCGCTTCGTTTACTCGCCCCGCAGCCTGCTGCTGGGTATCTACACCAGTTTCCTGGCCGCGGTCACGCTGTTGCTGCTGACCGGCTGGTGGGCCTGGGGCCGCTACTACCGCGAGGCGGGGAGCGAGATCGGCACCGTTGCCAAGAACAGCGCGGTGCAGGTGAGCATGTCACTGCTGAGCCGGGGCATCGACTTCGCCTTCGCCATGTTGCGGCTGCGCGTGTTGAGCCCGGCCGGCGAAGGCAGCTACGCATTCGCCATCGCCTTCTATGGCGTGTTCGAAATCGTGACCCGCTTCGGGCTGGGCACCTTGTTGACCCGCGACGTGGCGCTGGATCGGGGGCGTGCCCGGCGCTATCTGGCCAACGTGATCGGGTTGCGCACCGGGCTCTGGCTGATCAGCCTGCCCTTGATGGCCCTGATGGGAGCGGTCTACCGCGTTTTCCTGCACCAACTGACCGTCACCGAAGCGCAAGCGATCGCCATCTTCGCGCTGGCGTTGCTCTTTGCCAACATCGCCGACGCCATCAGCGCGGTGTTCAACGCTTTCGAGAAGATGGAACACCCGGCCGGCATCGCCACCGCGATCGCGGTGGCCAAGGTCGCGTTGGGTGCGCTGGTCCTGCTCCCACCCTTCGAGATGGGGTTCGTCGGGCTGGCAGGCGTCTCGCTGGTGATGAATGTGGTGCAGGTGGTGTGGCTGTACGTGGTGCTGAGACGGACGGTGCTGCCGCCCTCGAATGGTAGATTGGTAAGTAGTAAATTGGTAGATTGGGTGCGCGCCCAATCCACCAATTTACCAATTTCCCAATCTACTAATCTACCAATTTCCCAATCTACCAATCTACCAATTTCCCAATCTATCTCTCAGCTCCTCGATTGGTCGCTCCAGCGGCACATGCTCCGCGAATCCGGTCCACTGATGCTCAATCACTTGCTGGCGAGCGTCTTCTGGCGGATCGACCTGTGGATCTTGAAGGGGTTCGTCGGCGCGACCGCGGTGGGCATCTTCTCGGCCGGCGTGAAGTACCTGGATGGGCTGAACGTGATCCCCAGCTACTTCACCCTGGCGATCTTCCCGCTCATGAGCCGCTACGCCCAGGCGGGCCGGGAATCGCTGATCAAGGCTTACCGGCTGGCCGTGCAACTGCTCTTCATCCTGGCGCTGCCGGTGGCCGTGTTCGTCACCTTTGCGGCCACGCCGCTGATCCAAATCCTGGGCGGGGCGGCCTATCTGCCCGATTCCGCGACCGCGCTGCGGATCATGATCTGGTCGATCCCGATCGGGTTCGTCAATTCGGTCACCCAGTACGTCCTGATCGCGGTCAACCAGCAGCGGTTCCTGACCAGGGCATTCGTCATCGGCGTGGCCTTCAACGGGCTGGCCAACCTGATCTTCGTGCCGCGCTACGGCTATCTGGCGGCGGCCGTCATCCTGATCCCGGCCGAGTTGTCGCTCTTCGTCCCGTTCTACTGGGCCGTGCGGCGCTACGTCACCCCGATGCCGTGGGCCGCGCTGCTGGGGCGGCCGCTCGGGGCCGCGCTCGTCGACGCGGGCGCAGTGTGGGGATTGACACAGGTGGGCGCGGCGTTGTTGCCCGCGCTGGTTGCTGGCTTCGCCGGCTACGTGGCCGTGTTGATCGCCCTGGGCACATTTCGCGGCGACGACTTCGCGGTCATCAGAGCGCGTCTGCCGGGACGGCTTGGGGGACATTCCGAGTAGGGGCGAGGCTCGTAAGCGGGCTGTCAGGCCCGGGGTGCGATACAGAGTTTTGCGCCAGCACGGGTATTTGGGCCTAACCAGTTGAATCCTTGCACGACAGACGAGAATTTTCTGATGGCATTTGCCTGGTTGGCTCTGGCTTGTCCAGGTTAGGGCCTAACCCACGAAATCCTTGTTTTTTGTGCAAGAATTTTGTAGGCAAGGTTGTCACCTTCTTGGTTCCGGCTTGTCCGGGTTAGGATCACGAAACCACGAAGGCGGCGAAGATCGCGAAGCACGAAGGGCCTCCATGGTGTGCCGATCTGCGTGTCAGGCGGAGGTCTCGCATGGCTAGTAACTGTCCGTTTTTAACATAGCGGTTCGGCGTTGTAATGCAAGGGCATCCTGTCGCAAAACCGCTAACTTGTTTACGGACAGTTGCCAAGGCAACCACGACGCGTTGATTGGCACGCTGGCGTCGAACTCTCGCGGCTTCGTGCTTCGTGCGCTTCGTGGCGCTTCGCGACTTCGTGGTCCAGACGCCTTCACCGCAAAACCTGTTGGCGCGCCAAAGTGCTGGGGCCGGTCTCTCGACCGTGCCCCCATATCCCATCGCTTTGGCGCGCTAACCAAAACCTTGAACCGCACCCGGCCCTGGACGTTTGATCGCAGGCCGGAGGCATGTTATACTTCACCTGGCGATCCATAGCGCGGCCTCCAGCCACAACCAAAGGGCTGTCATTGCGAGGGCCTCGCTGTGGCGAGGAGCGTTCTTTGCGACAAAGCAATCGCCGATTGCGGCAATCCGAGATTGCTTCGCAAACCATGTCCTGAGCTTGTCGAAGGATGCGCTCGCAATGACGCCACCAAAGATTCTCGCGATCAACGCAAATGTCGCGGAGTAATACTATACGAAAGCAGGGAGGGTATCATGCAAGCGGTCATAACCATGCAGGGTGAAGCTCTGCCCATCGTGAGAGCCGGGATCAACATGAAGCGCAGAGCGCTGGAATTGAATCTTCGGCAGTATCAGGCCAAACTTGCCGCGTTTGAGAAACGGCACGGAATGACGGCCGATCAGTTCGTTTCCCGCTTCGGTGCAGGCGAGTTGGGAGATGAGTCAGAGTGGTTTGAATGGGAGTTCGTATTCGACGCCTACCGGGAGACAGCTCGACAACTGGATCTTCTGAGAAGCGTTCAACTATGAACCTCGCTCAGTATCTTGCCGCGCTGGATGCCAGGCTACAAGAACTGGATGCGCTCATCGCGGCGTCATCTATTGATCGGCACTTCGACTCGAATCTGGAGATTGGGTTCGTCAAGGGACAGATCACCTTCGTTGACGGTTCTTGTCTCGACTTCAGCGAACAGATACCGACGACGCGACGGAAGTTCCGCTTGCACTACATGGATGCGCAGGACGCACTGATCCTGCGGTGGGATTCGGCACCCCACCACAGGGACTTGAGCACATTCCCCTTTCATAGACATACACCGGATGCCATTGAGCCGCATGGCCCAATGACCTTGCTGGAGGCCTTGGGTCACATCTCCGAGATCTTGCTGCCATAGTCAATCACTGTCTCTCCCGTGTTCCTCGTGGACCTGGGCTCATCGATCAGGAGGTTTGTGTGCGTATCGGCATCATCAGCAGCGGCGGCGATTCGCCGGGTATGAACGCCGCGATCCGGGCGATCACCCGGTGTGCCCTCGACCGGGGTGTCGAGGTAATCGGCATCCACGAGGGCTGGCAAGGGGTCGTCGATGGGGGGGCGAAGTACCAGCGTTTTGACTGGCGCAGCGCCGGCGGGATTTTGCAGTGGGGTGGCACCATCCTGGGCACGGCCCGCTCCGACATCTTCCGCACGATCCCCGGCCGCCGGCAGGCAGTGCGCAACCTGGTCAACGCCGGCATCGATGGGCTGGTGGTCATCGGTGGGGACGGTTCGCTGACCGGCGCGCTCTATCTGTACCAGGAATGGGGCGACCACCTGGCAGCGCTGGCGGCCGAGGGCGCCCTCCCGGCCGAGCTGGCGCAAAACCCCCGGCCATTCCGCATCGTAGGGCTGCCCGGCTCCATCGACAACGATCAGTACGGCACCGACATGAGCATCGGCGCGGACACCGCGCTCAACACCATTGTCGAGGCCGTGGACAAGCTGAGCTCCACCGCCGACTCGCATCAGCGCACCTTCGTGGTCGAGGTCATGGGCCGGCGGTGCGGTTATCTGGCGCTGATGGGCGCGGTCGCCACCGGCGCCGATTGGGTGCTGATCCCGGAAGAGGAGCTGGATGCGCGCTGGCACCATCGGATGACCGAGGCGCTGAAGCGAGGCCGGGAAGCTGGCCGGCGCCATGATATCATCCTGGTGGCTGAAGGCGCACGCCATAGTGACGGGCTGCCGATCCGGGCCGAAACGATCCAGGAAGTCTTGCGCAACCGCCTGGGTGTGGAAGCCCGCGTCACCGTGCTGGGGCACGTCCAGCGCGGTGGTTCGCCCAGCGCGTTCGAGCGCGTGATGTCCTCCCGCCTGGGGGAGGCGGCCGTCGAATACATCATCGGGCCGGACCCCACGCCGGTCATGATCGGCCTGGTCAACAACCAGACCAAGGCCACGCCCTTGACCGAAGTGGTCGCCCAGAGCCAGGCGGTCAACGCCGAGATCGACCAGGGCAATTTTAGAAACGCGCTCGTGTTGCGGGGCCAGAGCTTCCGCGATTCGCTGGACCTGCTCAAGACGCTGACGCGCGCGGAGCCCCGCGAAGAGCTGGCCGACAAGGGCCGGATCGCCATCCTGACCGGCGGCCCGGACGCGCCCGGCATGAACGCCGTCCTGCGGACGGCCTTACGGATCGCCCGCAATGAAGGGCAAGACGTCGTTGGCGTACGCGATGGGTTCCAGGGGCTGGCCCGAGGCGACATCTGGGACCTGAACTGGATGGACGTCCAGAACTGGATCAACCTGGGGGGCAGCGAGCTGGGCGCCATCCGCTACGAGCTCACCGAGGCTGATCTGCCGGGCATCGTCAAGACCATCAAGGCGTGGGACATCCGGGGCCTGATCGCGGTGGGCGGGATGGACACCTACGAGCAGGTCGGCGTGCTGGTAAAGGGCTGGAATCGCCATCCCGAGCTCGAAATCCCCATGATTTGCGTCCCGGCCACGATCGACGGCAATTTGCCCGGCACCGAGGTCGCCATCGGCGCGGACACGGCGTTGAACAACATCGTGGATGCCGTGGACAAGATCAAGTACACGGCCGGCGCGGCGCACCGCGCCTTCATCGTGGAGGTCATGGGCCGGCGGTGTGGCTATTTGGGGCTGATGGCGGGCATCGCCACCGGCGCAGAGATGGAGCTGCTGCCGGAGGACAACGCGACGCTGGAGACGTTGCTGCGAGATACCGAGTTATTGCGCGAGGGCTTCCGAAAAGGCAAGAAGCTGGGCATCGTCATCATGTCAGAAAACGCGTTCCCGTACTATGACACCGAGTTCGTGCGGCGGGTGATGGAGGCCGAGTCCAACGCCGCGTTCGAAGTGCGGGAGTCGATCCTGGGCCACTTGCAGCGCGGCGGCGTGCCGACCGCGTTCGATCGCATCCAGGGCAGCCGCCTGGGCGCCCACGCCGCGAAGCAGATCATGAGCGACATCGCCGAAAAGCGGACGGGCGCCCAGGTCGTGGGCATCATGCGCCGCGGGGTGGTGTTTACGCCCTTCGCCGAGGCGCTGGCGCAGATGGACTGGGAGAACTGGCGGCCCAAGGAACAGCCATTCCTGCAGTGGCACGGGCTGGCTGACACGTTGGCCAAACCCGGGCCAGGTGAGCGCGCCGGCGAAGGTTAGTCCCCCAATTCACCGCGGCTAGGGGTTGGTTGGTTAAATTCGCCACGGTCGCACCGCGTCACCGTGTCACCCTGTCACCCCATCACCTTGTCACCCTGTCACCCTGTCACCGTGTCGTCGTATCACCGCGGCGCAGCACACCAATCCCCGGCCGCGGCGGCAGGCGCACGCCCGCACTTTCGTCGTAGCGAATCCCCTCGAACGGATCGTTGACCACCAGGAACGGCGCGTCCAGGTCCAACCAATCGGCCAGCCCG
>MNXL01000297.1:9946-10290 GCA_001871755.1 Anaerolineae bacterium CG2_30_64_16 | reverse complement strand
CGCTTTGCCTGGGCAGATTCGCCTCGCCGTTTTCCAGCAGGACGTTGCCGGGCACATCAGCGCGTTTGAGGTTGGAAGTCAGCGCCAGTACGATGACAGTGCGAATCTGACTGCGGTTGAAGAGGTTGTTCTGGATGACCACGTGCGGATGCCTGTAACCAGGCTCAGATCCTGACGGTTCACCCAGATCGATCCAGTAGACGTCGCCCTGATTGATCACCACTCGTCCCTCACGATGCGCCGATGTGTGTCACGTGCCTTGCGGTGAAGGGTTTGTTCGGCCGAATTTGGCTCATCCGCATAAGCCGCGTCGATCCTGGCGAGGAGTTCCCGATTCTGTGCGC
>MNXL01000297.1:0-9938 GCA_001871755.1 Anaerolineae bacterium CG2_30_64_16 | reverse complement strand
GCTGGATGTAGTCTTCCAATGCGAGAGCAAACAGGCGGCTCCGCGAGACTTTCATCTTGCGAGCAACCTCTTCTGCTTGCTCGAACAACGATCTCTGAATGGAGATAGCCGTTTTCACGTTTTGCATTGGGTTATACTATCCTTTCTACCGGCAGTATAAGCCACAGGCAACTTGATGTCAAGGATTTTGTGTTGGCGCTGAGCCCATTTCACGTCACCCGGATGGCGAAGATGAAGGAATCCAACATGGCTGAACCCCACCAGGATTTTGATGCTGATTTCGATACCATGCCGTCTGCGAGCGAGGAGCTCGCCGCGCGGGCCGCCGCGGCCCCGCAGAGCGATCGCCTGGGCATGGTGATCGGCGGGTCGCTGTCGGCCGGGCTGGACGTCAAGCTCGACCGCGCCATCGCCATCGAGGAGCTGGCCGTGGGCCGCTACGTGGTGGCGCGGGGCCGCCGCGCCCGCTTCTTCTGCATGATCACCGACGTGGCGCTCGACAGCACCAACCCGCTGGTCGCCAAGCAGCCGCCCGACGTGTCCGACCCCTTCCTGGCCCAAATCTACCAGGGCACGACCACCTTCGGCACGGTGCACCTCAGCCCGCTGTTACTTCTGGAAGATGACAAGCTAGAGCCCAAGCCGGTGAAGACCGTGCCCGAGCACTTCACGCCGGTCTCCACCGCCAGCCAGGATGAGGTGAACCAGGTTTTCGGCGAAGAGGGCGTGCACAAGCTCGGCGATCGGGCGGTGCACCACTTCCACATCGGCGCGCCGCTGGATATGGAGAGTGTCAAGATCACCTTGAATCTGGAGCGGCTGGTGGAGCGTTCCAGCGGCGTGTTCGGCAAGTCGGGCACGGGCAAAACGTTCCTCTCCCGGCTGCTGCTGGCGGGCGTGATCCAGCAGCGCGTGGCGGTCAACCTGGTCTTCGACATGCACAACGAGTACGGCTGGGAGGCCGGCGCGGAACACACCCACCGCGTCAAAGGGCTGAAGCAGATCTTCCCGGGTCTGGTGAGCATCTTCACGCTGGATGACGAATCGTCGCGGCGCCGCGGCTCGAACCCGGACTTCACCGTGACCATCGGCTACGACCAGATCGAGCCGGAGGACCTGGAGATGCTCAGCGGCATCCTGAACCTCTCCGAGCCGCAGGTGGGCGCGGTGTACGCGCTGCACCGCAAGTTTGGGAAGGATTGGCTGGTCAACCTGCTGGACGACGCGTGGGTGGATGGCTACGGCGGCCGCATCCTGAGCGAAGTCGAAGGGTTCGACCCGGAGACTGGCAAGGCGGTCACGGGTCTCAAGGCGCTGGCCGAAGACACCGGCCAGACCCAGAATACGCTGGCCGCGCTGCGCCGGCGCTTCGAGCGGATGCGCAACTACGGTTTTCTCAAGTCGAAGGTTGTGGACGACTCGGTGGGCCGCATCATGCGCTACCTGGAGGCGGGCACCAACGTCGTGCTGGAATTCGGCCGCTACGGCTCGGATCTGGGCGCGTACATCCTGGTGGCGAACTTCCTGACCCGCCGCATCCACCGCCAATACGTCGAGCGCAAGGAGCGTTCGTTTGGCGACCAGAAAGCGGAGCCGACCCCGCTGGTGATCACCATCGAGGAGGCGCACAAGTTCCTCGATCCGGCCATCGCCAGCGAGACGATCTTCGGCGCCATCGCCCGCGAGCTGCGCAAGTACAACGTGACCCTGTTCATCGTGGATCAGCGCCCCAGCGGCATCGACCCCGAGGTCATGTCGCAGATCGGCACCCGCGTCACGCTGCTCTTGGATGACCCCAACGACATCCAGGCGGTGCTATCGGGCGTGAGCGGCGCGAGCGGGCTGCGCGAGGTGCTGGCCCGGCTCGACACCCAGGAGCAGGCCCTCATCCTGGGCCACGCCGTGCCGATGCCGGTGGTGGTGCAGACGCGACGCTACGACACCGATTTCTACCGGGCGATGGGCGCCCGCGAATCGGGGGAGCTCGTCGCACGGCTGGCGGACAACGTCCAGGCCATGCGGCCGCCAAAGGAATTCGAGGGGTTTGATTGAGACGAGTAGACGAGGTGTGTGGCCCAGGATGGATGATCCACAAATGATCGAGGTCGAGATCAGTCAGCGAGATCGGAGGCGCAGGCCGTCTCACTCTGTGCGAGGAGCACGCACTGACGTGTTGTGATCAAATGGCGTGTTGTGATAAAATGATGCTTGTGACGTAGTGAGGTTCTCAGGAGGTGGGACGATGTCCTCTAATGTGATGCTTGAGCTGTCAATGAATCAGATGCTTTCCTGGGTGCGTCGCCTGTCTGTGGAGCAAAAGCTCGTGCTTTGGCGCGCTCTAAGCCGGGATCTGGACCAGGCAATAGATCGGTGCTTTCGCCAGGCGTTGAGAGAGATTCGGACGGCCAACCAACAGTACACGGAAGAGGAGGTAATGGCCGATGTGGCTCAGGCGGTGGCTGAAGTTCGGGCGGCCCGGCGTGTTGCGAGTAGTAGTTGACACTAATATCCTGATCAGCGGCGCCATCGTGACCGCGGGAGCGTCGGCCCGCATTGTGGACGCGGCGCTGGGCCATTGGCTCTGCCTGATCACCTCCGCTTCCTTGCTGGCCGAATACGCTGACGTCATTCAGCGTCCTCACATCGCGCACAAGTACACCAAAATCGCGCAGCGGGTGGATGACCTCCTTGACTACCTGCGATGCCGTGCCGTCGTCGTTGCAGGCATACCCCAAGAGCGCTATGTCCTTGCCGACGCGGACGACGACACCATCGTCGCTGCTGCTCTGGAAGGCCACGCCGCTTACATCGTCTCTGGCGACCAGCATCTCCTGGAACTGAAGCAAGTCCAGGATGTGCGCATTCTTACCCCCAGGGACTTCGTGTTCCAGGTGCTCAAAGAACCTCTTGCCTGAAAGGTGAATAACCTTCCTGATTCTCCGCGTTCTACCTCTTTCCAGAGTACACGTCTGGGGAGTCTGCGAGAAACATGACGCCCGATCTATGCTACCCATCAAACTCCTCCACACCGCCGACATCCACATCGGCATGGAAAACTACGGCCGGGTCGACCCGGCGACCGGCATCAACGCCCGCGTCATGGACTTCCTGCGCCGGCTGAGCGACATGGCCGACTACGCCATCGAGCAAGGCGTGGATCTGTTCGTGTTCGCGGGGGACGCGTACCGGACGCGCGACCCCAACCCCACCTACCAGCGCGAGTTCGCCCGCCGCATCAAAAAGATCGCGGACGCCGGCATCCCGGTGATTCTACTGGTGGGCAACCACGACATGCCCAACGTCCCCCGGAAGGCCAGCAGCATCACTATTTTCGACACGCTGGAAGTGCCCAACGTCATCGTGGGCGACCGCGAGGCGCTGCACGCCATCACCTGCCGCCGCGGGCAGCCGCTCCTGGTCGCCACCGCGCCCTACCCGCTGCGCACCGCGCTGATCAGTCGTGAGGAACAGCAGGGCAAAAGCCTGGCCGAGCTCGACACGCTGCTCCAAAACGCCATGATCGAGAACCTCCAGGCGCTCGCCGGGCAGGCGCGGCAACGCTCGGACGTGCCCGCGATCCTGGCCGGCCATTTCAGCGTCAACGAGGCCAGCCACGGCTCCGAGCAGAACATCATGATCGGCCGGGATGCGGCGGTGCCGCGCTCCGTGCTGATCGACTCGATCTGGCGTTATGTCGCGTTGGGGCACGTCCACAAGCATCAAAGCCTCAACCGTGATGCCCAGCCGCCCGTGGTCTACAGCGGCAGCATCGAGCGGATCGACTTCGGCGAGGAGCACGAGCCGAAGGGCTTCGTCGTGGCTGAAATCGGCGACGGCCCGACGACATGGCAGTTCGTGCCCGGGTATCGGCGGGAGGCTCGGCCGTTCGTCACGGTGCGCGTCGATGTGCGGGAGCAGGCCGAGCCCACGCCGGCTGTGATCGCGGCCATCGAGCAGCAGCGGGATCTTTCGGAGTCGGTCGTGCGAGTGATCGTCAAGCTGCGCCAAGAGCAGGAAGCGTCCTTGAACGACCGGGAGATCGTTCGGGCGCTGGAGGGCGCATACTTCGTGGCCGCGCTCCAGAAGGACGTCGAGCGGACCGACCGCATCCGCCTGGGCGCGGTCTCGGTGGAGGCGCTGACCCCGGCGGAGCTGCTGGAACGCTATCTCGAAGTGAAGAAGACGCCGGCCGAGCGGGCGAAACTCCTGCTAGAGCACGGCGCGGCGCTGATCAGCGCGATGGATGGGGCGTCAGTCGATTGACAAGTCGCGACCGTGTCGTTATACTGATGCCAGAAGATGTATAACGAGATAGGGGGCGCGTATGACAGTTGCTAAGATTTCGGCTAAAGGTTGGGTGGTCATCCCTGCTGGGCTGCGCAAGAAATACAATCTGCACTCCGGCCGGCGGGTGGCGCTGGTGGATTACGGCGGCGTCCTGGCAATCGTGCCGGCCATGACCGATCCGGTAGAAGAATCGGCAGGCATCCTCAAGGGCGGCCCATCGCTGGTGGAGGCGCTGCTCGTCGAGCGCGACCAGGAGCGCGGCCGTGAGCGTTGAGCGGCCGCGTTACGTCTTGGACAGCTTCGCCCTGCTGGCCTACCTCGCCGCCGAGCCGGGCGAAGCCCAGGTGAAAGCGGTCCTGGCCGCGGCGCAGGCTCGGCAGGCCGAAGCCTACCTCTCCATCGTCAATTACGGCGAAGTCATCTACATCACTGAGCGGGAACAAGGCTTGCCGGCCGCACAACGGGCGATCTCGGCCATAGATCAGTTGCCGATCGCCGTCATCGAGGCCGACCGCAAGCAGACCTTTGCCGCGGCCCACGTCAAGGCGCACTATGCGATCTCGTACGCCGACGCGTTTGCGACCGCGCTGGCCGAAGGGTTGGCTGCGGTCTTGTTAACCGGCGACCCCGAGATGCGCAAAGTCGAAGGGCGCATCACCATCGAGTGGCTGCCGCAGCCAGATGGAACCACCCCATGACCCCTACCGACCGCCGCGCCATGCAAGCCCTACTTGACCGGCCCCTGGACGAGCTGCTGGAGGAGGTCTGCCAAGCATGATCAAAATCCTCTTCCTGGCCGCCAACCCGCGCCACACGCCAAAGCTGGCGCTACAGGCCGAGGCGGACGCCATCGCCGACGCACTGCGCCGGGCGAAGTACGGCGGTCACTTCGAGTTCGTGACCGAGTATGCCGTGCGCGTGGACCAGTTGCAGGAGCTACTGCTCCAGCACCGGCCGCACGTCGTGCATTTCAGCGGCCACGGCACCGGCGATGGCGAGATCATCCTGGAGGACAAGGATGGTTCCGCCCGCGCAGTCACGCCCGAGGCGCTGAGCAACACGTTCGCGTTGTTTCACGAGGACATCCGCCTGGTCGTGATCAACGCGTGCTTCTCCCAACCGCAGGCCGAAGCCATCGCCCAACATGTGCCGGGCGTGGTCGGCATGACGGCGCAGGTGAAGGATGCGCCGGCCATCGCCTTCGCGGTTGCATTCTACCGGGCGTTGGCCTACGGCCGAGATGTGCGGGGAGCCTTCGACCTGGGACGCAACCAGCTCGAGCACACGTCCCACCGCGAATTCATCTACCAGGAGAACCAGCGCCGCACCGAGCCGGATTTCTGGATCGCCCGCTACCCGGTCACCTACGCTCAGTATCGCGCCTTCCTGGTCGCCAGGGACGGCTTCGTCAACGCGCGTTGGTGGCGAGGGCTGGCCGCGCCAGATGGCCATTCCGACGCGCCTGGCGAACAGCGCTTCCCCTACTGGAATCACCCGGCCGAAAACGTGAGTTGGTACGACGCGATCGCCTTCTGCCGCTGGCTGACAGTGAAGGTCAACGCTCAGGTTGAGGCTCAGGCTGAGGGGTGGAAGAAGTTGCTGCCGTCCGGATGGGATATGCGCCAATCCTTGCGCATCACCCTGCCCACCAAGTGGCAGTGGGAGAAGGCCGCGCGCGGGCACGATGGCCGGCAGTTCCCGTGGGGCAAGGAGTACATCAGCGGCAACGCCAACATTGACGAGACGGCCAGTATCATCGGTACCAAGGTCGGCCCGCACTACCTGCAAAAGACCAGCGCAGTGGGCATGTATCCCCAGGCCGTGTCCCCCTACGGTGTCATGGATCTGAGCGGCAACGTCTGGGAGTGGTGCCTGAACGAGTACGAGAAGCCCGATCGTACCCAGGAGGAGGGCAGCAAGGATCGCGTGCTGCGGGGCGGCTCGTGGAACAACAATGTAGACAACGCCTCGGCGCTCGCCCGCAACAGGAACTGGAACAACAACCGTAATGACAACATCGGGTTTCGGGTGGTTGCTGTCCCGTCGTCCACTCTCTTCCGTCCCTTCTCTGGCGGGGTGGCGTTTGTAGTAGCGACTTCAGTCGCCTTCGCACCCGCGGCCGGCCCACCACAGCCGATCCGGTTCCGGCAATGTCGGCTCACCTCGCTCAAGTGGTCCGCCGACCGAGGCGAAGGAGAAGAAAGGCGCCGGGCCGGCCTGGTCTGCACGCGCATGCGGAGAAGATGGGCAACGGATAGAACAACGAATCGGTGGGATTGAACGAATCCTTCCGCCGTGGCGAGTGTAATTCGGTCAATCCGGTGGGATTCGTTGTTCTATCGGCTCGCACCTGAAGGAAACCCTTATGCCATCCACCGAATCGTACCGCGCCGCACTCGCCGCGCTCCCCGCGGCCGAATGGGAGCCCCAATGTCATTAAGATAAGGGAACTAGCCCAGACCTGACAGGTTGTCGGGGTCACTTTTCAGCATACATCCACATCTGATGAGACCGAATCCGGCTTGCAACGCTACTTCGGGAAACCTGTCAGGTCTTAACTTAATGACATTGATGGGAGCCCTACCTGCTGGCCCACGCCAACCTGCCCGGCCCGCGCGGCAACCTGGAGCTGGCCGCAGCCGTCGCGGACCTGGGCGCGGAGACGCAGTTCCGCCGGTGGGCCGCCCTCGGCCCGGACGTCGCGCCCGAAAACACGCCGGAGGTGTTCCTGGTGTTTTGCGGGGTCGTGGGGTTGGGCGCGTCATTGCGAGGAGCGGCTTTTGCGACGAAGCAATCCCCCGCGCATGGAGGAGATTGCTTCGCAAACACCGCTCGCAATGACTCACTACTCCAGACCCTCCGCGCCAGCGCATCCGACCCGCGCTGGCGCATCCGTGAGGCGGTGGCGATGGCGCTGCAACGCTGGGGTGACGCGGACATGGCCGGCCTGTTGGCCGAGATGAGTGACTGGGCCCGCGGCAATTCCTGGGAACAGCGTGCGGCCGCGGCCGCGCTGTGCGAGCCGCGCCTGCTGAAGAACGGGGACCATGCGGCCGCAGTCCTGCGCATCCTGGACGAGATCACCGCGCGCCTGGCCAGACCCGCCGCAAGACCCTTAGGGTTTTCGGAAACCCTAAGGGTCTCGGACGCACACAAGACGTTGCGACAGGGACTGGGCTACTGCTGGAGTGTCGCGGTCGTCGCGCTGCCCGGCGCGGGCAAGCCGCTGATGGAGAAATGGTTGGCCAGCCCCGACCCGGACATCCGCTGGATCATGCGCGAGAACCTGAAAAAGAAGCGACTGGCCCGGATGGACGCGGCCTGGGTCACCCGATGGCAATCGTATCTGAAGACGTGATCCCCCTGGAATAGCCCGACGCTGCCGGCCTCTGGCCGCGCTGGCCCCCCTCCCAGCCCCGGACACCGCCCCATGCGTCTGCCTGCCGCGCCCGCGTCCCTCCGTATCCTCCCAATAATCTGTGGGCGGCCACAGCATGTCCCGAAAAACCGACACAATATCAACGTCTTCGTGGATTCCGGCACCATACCATCACACTAATACGGTACAATTGACAAACAAGTAAAGCGCATTTATACTATCAATATCATGCTATGTCCGAGTTGTGACTTCTGGATTCCCGCGGACGCGGGAATGACGGACTGAGGGCGTCCAGATACGGTCAGCAGGCCTGCCAGCCTGCTCGGTACACAGCCAGACCGGCGATCGGTCGCCGGTCAAGCACCTGATGAGGAGGCTACGTCTATGTCAACATCTCGAACGCCATCGATTCTGATCGTCCTTGCGCTCGCCACCGTCCTGGTGGTCACGTCTTTAGCCACCGGCTGGGCCGCGGGTGCGGCACCGGCCGCCCAGAACGCCGATCCGCCCGTGTCGGGGGTGGATCTCGCCCCAGCCGCCAGCACCGCCTTTGTCGCCACCGCGGACAGTTGGATCAACCAAAACGCCCCGGCGACCAACTACGGGGCCGACAAGGTCCTGTACGTGGGTCGAAACTCCGATCAACGCGTGAGCTACAATCTGCAAACCCTGCTCCAATTCGACCTATCGAGCCTGCCGGCCGGCGCGATCGTGACCAAAGCCGTCCTCGAGCTGTACCAGATCAACGCGGCGGGCGCGACGCAATACAACATCTGGCCCGATGGCATCATGGACCCCTGGGCCGAGGCGACCGTGACCTGGAGCAATCGGCCGACCGCTTCCGACCTGGGGGACTCGCCGGTCAGCCTGGACCTGACCAACGGCTGGAAAGGGTGGGACGTCACGAACATCGTCCGTTATTGGACGGATGGCAAGATCCGCAACAACGGCATTCTGCTGCGGGGAGACGGCGACACACTGGGCTGGCGCGCCTTCGGCACCCGGGTCGACCAGAACCCGCCCATCCTCACGATCGAGTACAGGCTGCCCGCGACCAGCACACCCACCGCGACGGCCACCCGCACGGCCACCCGCACACCCACTGCCACGCCGACTCGGACGAGGACACCCACTCCGACGCGCACTCGCACCCCGACCCCCACCCGCACGCCCACGGCCACGGCCACGGCCAGCCCGCCCTCGCCCGCCCTCGCGCCGATCCTGGCCATGCCGTACCTGCCGCTCAAGCTGATCGCGTTCGGGCCGTTCTTTACCGGCGACCTGTCGATTCACGGCATCGAGATCACCCAGGGCATCCAATGCTTCGACACGAGCAAGGGCCTGGCCACCTGCGTGGATAACTCGCTGCCGGTGGTCGCCAAGAAGGATGCAACCGCCCGGATCTATCTCAAATACTCCGGCGTCTTCGGCAGCATGAGCAATGTGCCCGTCCGCCTGCACATCCGGGCCAACGGCGTCTGGTACACGGCCAACGCCACCGGCAAGGCCACATCCACCCTGAATCAGGCGAACACCGACAGTGCCGACATCTACTTCAACGTCAATTTCAACAACGACGTCCTGGTCGATTTCTACGCCGAGGTCGATCCTGATCATACCATCAGCGAGATCAACGAGGGCAACAATCGCTACCCAGGCAGTGGTTATCTCACGCTGAACTTCCGCAGGCGCGACACCCTCAAGATCGTCGGGCAACGCCTGCGCTATCACCCGGCCGGCTACGGCGGGACGCAATATGCGGGCGGTTGGGCGGTCAACGGCGGCGGCGCCGACTGGTTCGAGCAGGTACTGCCGGTCCGCAACAACGGGATCAACTACAGCGTCAAGAGCGGCTACCTGGACTGGACCAGCACGCTCAGCAGCGGCGACGGCCAGCACGCGCTCATCCAGTACCTGAACACGCAGTGGGTGCTGCAAAACGCCCTGAGCTGGATGTTCGGCAGCGACTTCCTGGGCGCGCAGCACGTCTACGGTTGGGCGCCGAGCGCCGGTTACAGCGGCGGGCACGCCGACATGCCGGTCTACCCGCACGCGGGCGGTTTGGGGGTCGTCGGCATCGGCTCCGACGCGCCGGGCGCCAGCACCGATAGCCCGGGCAGCGGCGCCTACATCTTCGGCCACGAGCTCACCCACGACTACAACATCTACCACACCAACACCGGCGACTCCTGCGGCTCGAATGATGGCGCCTCCGACTTCCCGTATGGCTCTTCCAGCATCCAGGAGTTCGGGTTCAACCCCATCACCGGCA
>MNXL01000107.1 GCA_001871755.1 Anaerolineae bacterium CG2_30_64_16 | reverse complement strand
TCCCGCGAACGCGGGAATCCAAAAGCCTGGTTCCCGCTTTCGCGGGAATGACGTCCCGCTTTCGCGGGAATGACGTCCCGCGTTCGCGGGTGTGACTGAGCGAAGCATGTCCTGAGGTCCCTCCTGAGCCTGTCGAAGGGCAACGTCGAAGGGCCGAACACTGACACGCGCTCAGTATAATAGTCACTGCCGAAGTGACCGTCACTTGCCAGGCCGCGGGCGCGCCGAGCGCAACATCGAAAACGCCAGCCACCCGCCCAGCAGCGCCGAGATCACGAACCCGGCGATGGTCAGCACGCGGGCCAACGGGTTGCCGGTCGTCATCGGCATCAGCAGCGCGGTGCCCAGGATCAGCGCGGTGATCAACAGGCTGACCGCCAGGCGGGTGGCCACCCGGTCCAGCAGGCAGCACAGGTCGTCCAGGTTCTTGATCCGCAGCGAGAACAGCTCGCCCCGCTCCGCCTGGCGCAACACCTGGGCGCTGGCCTTGGGCATCAGCCTGGCCATCTCGGCCCAATCCGCGGCCATGAACGCCATCTCGCGGCCCCACGACCGGTCGGGCAACATCAACCGCCACATCATGCGGCGCACGATCGGCTCGGTGGCCGCAAACATGTCGAAATCGGGATCGAGCCGCAGCCCCTGCCCTTCCATCATGCTCAGCGTCTTGCCGAGCAGCCAGAGATCGGTCGGCAACCGCAGCCGGTGACGGAACGCGACCGGCATGATGTCAGCGACCACCGCGCCGGCCCGGATTTCCTTCAGGGTCATGCCGCGGTACTTGTCGAGCAGCCGGCCGATGTCGGTCGAGAGCCCGCGGCGGTCCACCTCCTCGGCCACCGCGTCCATGCGGATCAGTTGATCCACCACGGCCGTCGCGTCCATGTCCACGGCCGCCGCGTAGAGCCGCAGCAGATCCAGCCGCAGCTTCTCGTCCAGATAGCCGACCATACCGAAATCCATCGCGCCGAAGACCTCGCCCGGCATCATCACCACAAAATTGCCCGCGTGGGGGTCGGCATGGAAAAAACCGTCCTCCAGCACCTCCTGGATGATCACCCGGGCGCTGTGCAGCGCCACCTTTTTGCGATCCACCCCGGCCGCGTCCATTGCCCGCACGTTGTCGATCTTGATCCCGGAGATCCGCTCCAGCACCAGCACCCGCTCCGTGGTGTAGTGCCAGTAGATGCGCGGGATGTGGACGAAGGACGCGTTCTTGAAGTTCTCGCGAAAACGGTCTGCGTTGCGGCCCTCGCGGTGATAGTTCAGCTCGTTGCGCAGGGTGTTGGCGAAGTCCTCCACGATGGCCGGCAGATCGTAGAGCCGGCCGAGCGGGGTCCGCTGCGCGCCGGCGGCCAATTCGGCCAGGATGGCCAGATCGGTCTCGATCGTCTCCCGGATGTTGGCCCGCTGCACCTTCACCACCACCTGGGTGCCGTGCGGAAAGGTGGCCGCGTGGACCTGGCCCAGGGAGGCCGCGGCGATCGGGACCGGGTCGATGCTGGCGAACACCTCCTCCGGCGGCCGGCCATATTCCTCGATCAGGACCGCGCGCACAGCCTCCCAGGCCGCGGGCGGCACGTCGTCCTGCAAGCGCGTGAGCTCCTCGATGTAGGCCGGGGGCAGCAGATCGGGCCGCGTGCTCAGCACCTGGCCGAGCTTCACGAAGGTCGGCCCCAGCTCCTCCAGCGCCAACCGGAAATGCCCGGCCAGCGCCTCGCCAGGCAGACCCGCAGGCACGCCTTCACGCCGGCCCAGGCGGCGTGTCCGCAGGGTCGGCTGAAGCTGGTCCCAGGCAAACCCGAACCCGTGGCGGGCAAATGTGCTGCCGATCTGATGGTAGCGCCGCAAGTGACGAACCGGGTTCAATGGGAGTAGCATAGGCTATGGCAGCTCACGCCTGGCAAATGGCAAAGGGCAAAGGGCGAATGGCAAAGGGCAAATAGCAAACAGCAAATGGCAAATGGCAAACGTGTCCTGAGGTCCCTCCTGAGTTCATCGAAGGGCCCACCAAGGATCGTAGACAGCAGGACCCTGACTCCTGACCGCATTTTGACGCAGGATGGCCCGAAAGTCAAACCGGCTGCAAAGGAGCGAGACCGGGTGTCGTCTCAGTTTTTCGGGGTATGCTGTGGCCGGTCTGTGACCGAGCCACCGTGGCTCGGTCACAGACCGGCCACAGCCCCCAGATTGTTGAAAGGATACGAGATCGGTCACGTGCAAAGATACTTTGCATGGACGCAAAAGCGCGATACAATGCCACGCGAAAGGAAAAATCATCATGCGCACCCTGCTGCTCTCGCTCACGCTCGCTGGCCTGCTGCTCTCCGGTTGCAGTCCCTTGCCGGCGCCCGCCGTGCAACCGACCCAGGCGCAGCCGGCCCCACCCTCGCCCACCCAGCCGCCCGCCACGCCGCCGCAACCCACCGCTCTCGCAGCCACCCCGGCCGCAGTGCCCAGCCCGGATGAAGCCACCCCGGTCGCGGCGCCCACATCTCAAGGGGGGAGCCTCCCCGGCGGGGCCATAGAGACGCTGGACCCGCAGGCGATCATTGCCGCCACCCTCCGCCCCGACGCCCCGGCCTGGCTGATCCCGGCCGACCCGGAGCTGGCGGACATGACGCGCTACCGGCTGGACGTGACGCTGGCGCCTGACCTGAGCACGCTGACCGGCCACGAGCAGATCCGCTACACGAACCGGGAAACTGTGGCGTTGGACGTCATCTACCTGCACCTCTTCCCGAATCTATGGGACGGCGGGTTGCAGACGACCGATGTGCGGGTCAACGGCCAGCCGATCACGCCCACCCTGCCTTCCGGCGACGACATCCTCGGCCTGCCGCTGGCGTTCCCACTTCCGCCCGGCGATTCGGTGGAACTGGGCCTGAGCTTCAGCATCGCGATCCCAGCCGGCGAAGGGGTCGGCAACTACGGCGAGTTCGCCTACCAGGAGGGGGTCCTGGCGCTGGCGCACTTCTACCCCACGGTCGCGGTGTACGATGCCCAGGGTTGGCGCATCGAGACGCCTTCGCCGCAGGGTGACGTGATCTACGCCGACGCCAGCCTCTACGAGGTGACCTTCACCGCGCCGATGAACCTGACCGTGGTCGCCTCGGGGGCGACGCTCGACCACGCGGCTGCTGGCGAGGGTGAGGCCATCTGGCAGTTGGTAGGCGGCCCGATGCGCGACTTCAACATCGCGGCCAGCGCCGATTACCAGAAGGTCAGCCTGCAAGTGGGCGACGTGACAGTCAATCACTACTACATGACCAAGGACGCGGCCCAGGGGCAGGCTGTCCTTAATTGGACAATTGCGGCGCTTGGCCTCTATCAGCGCGACCACGGCCCCTACCCCTACCAGGAGCTGGATGTCGTGGAGACCGCCACCAGCGCTGGGGGCATCGAGTACCCGGGGATGGTGGTCGTCGCCAGTTGGCTCTATCGCGACCCGAACCAACGGGACTTCTTCCAGTCGGCGACCGCGCACGAGGTCGCTCACCAGTGGTGGTACAACGTGGTGGGCAACGACCAGCTCAATGCGCCCTGGCTGGATGAAGCGCTGGCCCAGTATAGCACCTACCTCTACTACCTGGACGCGTATGGGCAGACGGGTGGCCAGGGGTTCCTCAACGCGATGGACGCTCGCTGGGCGCGGGTCGGCCATGCGGCAAAACCGATCGGCCTGCCGGTGGGCGAGTACGTGAACCGGGAGTACGGCGCCATTGTCTACGGCCGCGGGCCGTTGTTCCTGGTGGCCTTGCGCGAGCAGATCGGCGCGGACAAGATGACTGAGTTCTTGCGCCAGTATTATCACGACGACGCGTGGGGAATTGCCACCCCAGCCGAATTCCAGACGTTGGCAGAGGCCGTGTCGGGGCAGGATCTGGACGCGCTGTTCCAGGAATGGGTCTATCCGTGATCAGGCAAGAATCCTCTGGAGGCTTTTGCCTGTTTGGGTCCGGCTTGTAAGCGCAGTGGCCTTGTCCGGGTTAACTTTTCCAGAAGCCCGCGGTCATTGACTCGCTCAGTGATGCTATTTGACCACCAAAGGTAAGAATACGGGTGGCTGCTCGGGGTTGAGCCACCACTGGGCAAACCAGGGCCGTTCGTAATTGCCCCACTGATCGTTATAGGCCTCATGCCAGTTGTGATCCTGGTTCGAGTCGTTGACGTTATCGTTAAGCAGCCAAGCCACGACCGCCCGGGCGCGAATTTCCTGGTCGAAGAACTTCCGCATCGAATTGGCCGCTGTCTTGCCGGAGTTTTCATCTTTGTCGTGCAGTGGTTGGTTGGGATCCTGCCATGGCGGATTGGGGGGACCATAGGAGAACAGGTCAGCTTCGGTGATGATCCCTTGCCTGGTACCTTGTTCCAACATGGTTTTCATCCAGTCGGGAAAGAAGAAGGAGACATGCTGGGCACCGAGCGAACAACTGCCGCTTTTCTCAAACCCCAGTCGCCAGTAGTTGTGCCAGTTGATGCCGTCGTTATAGTTGGTGTAGTAACTTTGCATGACCTGATAACCGGTCGTGGTGCCTCCCTCAAGGCGCATCTCGCCACACCATTGCAGGGGATCAGGGTCGTTGATGGCGTTGGCATCGGTGAAGTTATTCTCGGCGAAAACACCCTGGGCCATGGATGGGGTCAGGGCATGCACACCTGAAGCCTTGTTGAACCAGACAGTCTGAAAGTATGCTTGTATGTCTTGCCAGGCAGTGAGATCGTTGGGCTCGACTGGCTGGCCGAATTTGTACCACTCGATATTCGGTTCATTGGCTGGCTCGAAACCCCACTCCGTGATGCTGTGGGCCTGGTTGTAGTTGTGGATGGCGTCCATCTCGTCCGCGATGTCGAAGGCCGGCCGGTAATTGTTCGGGCTGCAGTAACCGATACCCGCGATCGGCCCGCTGATCAGGCGGTGGTTGGCATCGAAGTTGCCCGGCGAGGGGTGGATGCGGATGATGATGCGCACGCCATTCTGAGAGGCGCGCTGCAAATAGTTCAGGAGCACCGGCCGGCCGGTGGTCACGTCGTTGGCGCCGGTCTTGATGCGGCAGTTGGCATCCCGGCTCAAGGTGTAGAGTTGACTGCTGAGGAAAACTACCGCATTGGGCCAGATGCCACCGTTGTCACCGTCAACGCGGGCCAAGTACGCACTGTCCCAATCGCTGCTCGGCCGGTTGCCCAAGTGGATGCCCGACCATTCCTTGATGGGGCCATCGGCGCGCACGGACGTGGGCGCAGTTGTGAGCATGAACAGGACCGCCACCGCGATGGGCAGCCGAGGGCCGTTAGCTAGTTTGGTGAGTTGGTTCATGGGACTGAACTCCTGATTCTGGCAATCCAAGCATGTCAATCTGGAGATGCGGTTGGCGCAAGTCCTATGGCAGGCGGCGGAAACGGGCAACGTAGATGCGACCTTCGTTGTCGTTGTCGCTGGCACCGTTAAATATCCAGGCCAGGGTGTGGCCATCGGTCGTAATGCTGGTCGCGCGGGCCGGCCGCTCGATGCTGAAGGCCTGGAAGGGTGCCAGTTGCGCGCCCGTCTCCACGTTGTAAAGCCGGGTGCCACTACTCAAGAAGCGACCATTCAGGATCAAGTTGTCGTATGATTGCGGTTCAGCCAGCAGGCGTTCCCGTCGCGCCGCCAAGTCGTAGAGATGGGTCGCACCATCCCGACCTTGCCAGGCGACCATGTGGCCGGAAATGACGTGTCGCTTGTAGCTCCAGGCATCGTTGCGATACGAAACCGGCCCCAGATTGATGTCTTCACCTGTGCGGATGGAATGCGCATGTAACGTTGGCTGGTCTGGGTAAGGCGTTCCGAGTTGGGCTCCTGGCAACCAATCCAGGTAGATGATCCAATCCCCGCTGGCGCGCGGGAACAGGTGCCGGCCTGGCCCCACAACGATGGGAAACTCCACCCTGCGCTTCAAATCCCAGCCATAGATATCGGTTTCTTCGTTGCTTTGGTAACTTCGGAAGTCATGCCATACTACTATGGAATCGGATACGTCTGGGGAGCGAGGGTTGGATGCGTCCGAGCCAACACCCATTTCGATGCCGGTTGTTAGATTATAGGTCCAAAGACCGTGAACATTCGTGCCTGCTGAATCGACTACGTTCTCCCATACCACATGATTACCTGAGATCCTTAGACCTGAAATCGTTCCCGATGAGCTGCTAATGTGCCGCTGCTCTCCGGTTTGGAGGTCGTAAGCCACCACGTTAGTTTGGCCGTCCTCGTAACTGCTCCAGACCACGTAGTTGCCGTCCACCGCCAACTCGCCGCGCGGCGCCGGCCACGTGGTGATCTGCACCGGTTCGGTCAGGACGTCGGGCACGATCTCCGGCGGCACGTAGGTGAGGACGCTGTCTTGGCCGCCTTTCCTGGGGGGCTCCGCTGGCGTGGGTGTCGGCGCCTGCGGCTGCGAAGGGGATGTCGGCGTTGGGATAACGGACTGAAACAATCTAGCTGCGGACTGCGGCGGTTGTCCCCGGCCGTTAAAAGAGAGCATCACCGCTACTGCCAGTACACCCAGGATCAGCACGCCCAGCACACCACCCACTACGTGTCTCGTCCGTTTCATGGCATCACCTCTCCTGTTGAATAAAAAGCGCCAGGAACCCTGGGCGCGGAGCCCGTTTCCTGGCACATGTAGTCATCGCTGGTGTTCGCTTAGGGTGTCGCAAAGAAATAAATCTCCCGCCCCGGCAGCTTACCGTTAGGAAAGTGTGCTTGATGGCTGCCAGTTTCGGGTAGATATGGACTCATTCGGGCAGATCACTGGCCCAAAGTCGGCCTCGGAACGACACCTGGGTGGGTTTCTCGATTGCACCGTTTATTTGGGCCCAAGCAGCCTGGGAGATTTTATTGCTTTCAACACCCTTACATCTG
>MNXL01000292.1 GCA_001871755.1 Anaerolineae bacterium CG2_30_64_16 | reverse complement strand
GCCGGTTGCACTCGTGGACCGTGAAACCGGCTCAAGCCTCGAATCCGGAGAAAAAAGTCCAGCTCTCTAATTGCGAGGTTATGCCAGTGATGCCAATTTGCTCATTCGCAAGACGCACGTCCTCTGTCACGTACCTGGCGACCATCGCCCTGGCCGCGCTGCTGCTCTCCGCCTGCGCCGAAAGGCTGGCCCCCGCGCCCGCGTTGCCCACAGTCACGCCCCCGGCGGCCGACGCAGCCAATCTGGCGCCGGCGGACCTGGCGCGCGGGCAACAGGTCTATTTCGATAAGCAGTGCGTGGCCTGCCACAATGCCGCCGCGACCGGAGGAGTAGGCGCTTCGCTGGCCGGCACGACTTTGTCATTCGAGAAATTCCTGGACATCCTGCGTAACGCCATACCGCCGAAGCCCGCCTTTAACGAAGTAGAGCTGCCGGCGCAAGACGCCTACAACGTCTACGGCTGGTTGCAGAGCCTGGCGCGCACCGGCTCGACCGCGCCCGCGCCGACCCCAGAGCTCGCGCCGGGCACAGTGTTGGGCATGACGCTCTGGGTAGGCGGCCGCTGCGATACCTGTCACGGCGCGTTTGCCCAGGGCAGCCCCAAGGGGCCGCCGTTGGCCGGCGTCAGCGATACCTTCGAGACGGAGCAGGATCGTATGCGCCAGAGCGCCGGCACGATTCCCGAACATGGCATCCAGGTTATGGACGATGCGACGTTCCAACGGCTGCACCAATGGCTGAGCGGGGGGGCAGATCCAGAAAGTGGCTGCTGAACCTCAAGTTTACGAGCTCCTGGCCCAGGCCTTGCTCTACCCGGACGCTACATTTGCCGGGAAGGTGCATGCGCGCGCCCAGGCGCTGGCGGTCGTCGCCTCCTGGGCGCAGCAGATGGTGGATGCCTTGCGCGGAGCGGCGTTGGAAGATCTGCAAACCGAGCACGTCAGGCTGTTTGTGAACGCCTGGGGCGGCGCACCCTGTCCGCCCTACGAGTCGGTCTACACCAACGGCCAGATGTTGGGCGAGGTCAGCCAGGATGTCGCCGCCCTCTACGCGCAATGGGGTGTGGAAGAAACCAGCGAGATGCCCGATTACGCGGCCGTGGAGCTGGCCTTCGCCACCCAACTGGCGCGTCTGCTGCTGGGCCTGGAGGCGGAGGCAGAACGAGATCTCGTGCGGCAGACGTTAGAGGCGTTCGAGCGCGACCATTTGCGCGCTTGGCTGCCTCGCCTGGCAGCCGACTTACAGGCCGCGGCCGATCTGGCGTTCTATCAGGCGTTGGGCAGCGCCCTGCAGGCTGTGTTCGGCGTCGAAGAGGCGGCAACCCGAACCCGGCGGAACATGGCTGCTTCTGACCGCTTCTTGGATCTGCCCACATGACCGGCCACCAGGTGAACACTTCACCCCTTCCCTCGCAGGGCGGAGCCTGTCCTGAGCGCGTCGAAGGAGGACGTGGGGCAGGTGACCGGCGTGCGTTCCTCGCCTGGTTGACCCGCGGCAGCCTGGCGACGATTGCCGCGCTTGCCCTCGGCCAGGTCGCACGCTTCATCTCCTTTGCGCCGGCCGCTGAAGACCAAACCGCCATCCCTGTCGGCCAACCGGAGCAATACGCGGCCGGCACATTGACCTATGTCGAGCCGGCACGGGCCTACATCGGCCGCGACGGCGCCGGCCTCTATGCGCTCGACGCGGTTTGCACCCACCTGGGCTGCCTGGTGGCGCAGCAGGCCGGCGGCGGGTTCGCGTGTCCCTGCCACGGCAGCCGGTTCGCCGCCGACGGCCAGGCGCAGAACGGGCCAGCCAGCCAGGCGTTACGTCATCTGGCCCTGAATCTCAACCAGGACGGGCAGATGGTGGTGGATCGCTCTCGACCGGTGACGCCGGCGACGCGGCTGGCGGAAGACTCCTGATGGGGAAGTTGGACAGACAGCGCGTAAAGGAGTCGAGCCTTCAGGCGGTCAAACCGGCTAAAGCCTCGATTCCAGAGTACGACTCCTCCGAAAGATCAGCCGTTATGGTTCACCGACGCCCCAACTTCTTCTATCACCTCCATCCCCCCACGCTGCCGGCGCGCGAGAGCCGCTTCGGTTACACCTTTGGGCTGGGCGGCATCTCGCTGCTGCTCTTCCTGGCGCTCGGCGTGACAGGTGTCCTGGAGATGTTCATCTACCTGCCCACCCTCGCGGATGCGGCCGCGTCGGTACGCCAGATCGCCTACCTCGCCCCGTTCGGCTGGCTGCTGCGGAACATGCACTATTGGGCCGGGCAGATGATGGTGGGGACGGTGATCTTGCACATGGCCCGCGTCGTTCTGAGCGGGGGCTACAAGGGCCGGCGCTCTAACTGGCTCATCGGGATGGCGCTGCTGGCGCTCACGCTGCTGCTCGACTTCACCGGCTATGTGCTGCGCTGGGATCAGGATACCGCCTGGGCGTTGGTGATGGGCACGAACCTGGTGAACGCGATCCCCGGCATCGGCCCGGCGCTCTACCGCTTGCTGATCGGCGGCCAGACAGTCGGCCAGGCAACCCTGCTGCGTTTCTACGCCTGGCACGTGCTCGGATTGGCGCTCGTGGCGACCGTGCTCATTGTCTGGCACAGCTTTCGCGTGCGCCGCGATGGCGGCATCTCCCATCGGAAGTCGGCGCCTGGCCCGGCGCCGCGCGTGGGCCGCGAGCAGTTGGTGCGCACCGAGGCGATCGCGGCGCTGCTGACGCTGGCCGCGCTGGTCGGGCTGAGCGTGCTGGTCAACGCGCCCCTGGGGCCGGCCGCCAATCTCTCCGTGCTGATGACCGCGGAGCCGCGCGCCCCCTGGTTCTTCCTGTGGATCCAGGAGCTGCTGCGCAGCGCGCCGGTCTTCCTGGCCGGCGTGCTGGCGCCGTTGGCCGTGTTCACCCTGCTGAGCGTCCTGCCCTACGCGCTCGACCGGGGGCCGGCCGGCGTCGGCGAGTGGTTCAACCGGCCGGGGCGCCTGGCCCAGGGCGTCTTCCTGGCGCTCGTCCTTGCGGTCATCGCCTTGACGGCCAGGGGCTTGTTGCGATGAGCCTGCGAAGCGAGCGGACGGTGGCGGCGGCCGCGATCGTCCTGGCTGTGGTCCTGCTCGCCGCCTGGGGACGGCAGGCCCGCCAGCCGGCGGCCAAACAGATCATCCCGACCCTGACCAACCGGCCCGAACTCTGCCTCACCTGCCACGACGGCATCGAAGAAATCAGCGCGTCGCATCCGGTGGCGGCCTTCGGCTGCACCACCTGCCACGGCGGCGATGGGCTGGCGTTGGATGCCGACCTGGCCCACACAGGGATGTACGGTGGCCGCAATCCGGCCGATCTGGCCGTGGCCGATGTCGCCTGCGGCGGCGCCAAGTGCCACAGCGGCGATCCGGCCGCGGGGCGCGATCACATCCAGCGGGTCAACACCAGCATCCAGGCCACCTATGCCGGCGCGATTGCGCAGGTGCGCCATACCTTCGGCGCCCAGCCCGATCTGACAGCCCGCATGGGTGTCCACGCCGTGCAGAGCGACCGGCCCCCCTCGGCCGAGGCCGTTGCATCGTTGGCGGCCTTCGTCGCGCACCCAACTGACCCCCCACCGCTCCAGCAATTTGCAGCGAATTGCCTGACCTGTCATCTGGCGGCCCAGCCGATCGCAGCGCCCTATTTCTACCGCGCCACCGGCTGCGCCGCCTGCCACGTGCTATACGACACCGACGGGCTGTACCGGGGGGGCGATCCCAGCATCTCCCGCACGGAACCGGGTCACGCCAGCGCGCATCGGTTGACCACGGCCATACCGTATAGCCAGTGCGATCACTGCCACAATCGCGGCAACTACAACCTGCCGCGGATGGCCTTCATCGCGCGCACCGACCTGCCGGCCCCGGCCGATGCTGACGCCCCCGCGCGCCGCCTGGCCGAATATTACCAGCCCATCGGCCAGTTCACGCGCTGCGAATGGGAGTTGGACTGCGTGGATTGCCACACCGCGCAGGAGGCCATGGGCGACGGCCACATCTACAGCAACCAGGCCGACGCGCAGGACACCCAATGCCTCACGTGTCACGGGACGCTGTCCGAACCGCCCAAGCTGGCGACGATCACCGATCCGAACGACATCGCGTTGCGCCAGGCGCAGGTCAACGGCAAGTATGCCCTACAGGTCGGCGACCAGGTGGTGGTTACGGAGCGTGGGGAAAAGCTGGGGCACGTCCGCTGGAGCGGGGACCATCTGGCGCTGACGATGAAGGCCACGGGCCAAACCTACCGCGTCCCGCTGGTGCAAGGCACGGCTTGCGAACAGAAACCGGATGAGCAAGCGTCGCGTTATTGCCATGCGTGCCACGATCACGAGCTGCCAGCGCCATAAAGAGAATTATAAAATCTTACAAGAATCGCTTGACAAGTCCATCGCAGGGGTGTATGATCCGCCTTGCAACCCACCTATGGAAGGCCGACTATGCCTGATAAGCTTCTGACCACCCGCGAACTGGTAGATATGCTCCAGCTCGACCGCGTTACCATCTACAAGATGGTCAAGGATGGCGAGCTGCCGGCGTTGCGTGTGGGCGGCCAGTGGCGTTTCTCGGCCGAGGCGATTGATGCCTGGCTCAAGGCGCAACGTGGCGAGACACCATCCGAACCACCTCGTCGAATCGCGGCGACCGATCTTACGAGCCTGCGCCTCACCGACCTGATCCCTATCGCCACCTTGCAGAGCATCCAGGATCAGTTCGCCCAGTTGTTGGGCGTGGCTTCCTTCGTCACCGATCTCGATGGGCAGCCGCTGGCGCCGTGCAGCCGATGCAGCCGCTTCTGCCGGATCATCCACACCCGGCCCGAAGGGATGGCCGCGTGCCAGGCATCGTGGCGGACGATTGCCCGGCTCGATGAAGTCGGCGGCGCCACCATTCACACCTGCCACGCGGGCATCCAGTACGCCAGCGCGCCGGTGACGATCAACGGCCAGCGCATGGGCATGGTGACGGCCGGCCAGTTTCTCACCGAGGCAGCCGTCCCCGAGACGTTCAGGGAGCAGGCGTTGGCAACCGGCGCCTGTCTCGGCGTGGATGGTGAGGGGTTGGCCCAGGCCCAGGGCGCCATCGAAATCATCACTGCGGAACGGGCGGTACAGATCACCGACCTGCTCGCCACCATCGCCAATGCCATCTCCGGCATCGGCTATCAAAGCTACCTGGCGCGGCAAACGCTGAGCCAGATTGCGCGGCTCTCGGCGACGCATGCGTAGTCTATTCGAACGACGGGGAAATCCACGGCGTCGTGGTGGTGAAACACGTCAGCCAGAATGGATTCGACCGAAGCCGGGCCGATGCCGTACCGCGCCAATAGAGCCCGCCGCTGCTCTTCGCGTGAGCGATCGCGCAGGGCCATTTCGTCCACCTGGCCGCTCATGAACGCCTCTGTCACTCGCTTGATGGACCTGGCCCGGTAGCCGACCTTCAGGGCCCGCAGCTCTTCTTCACTGGCGTTGTGAATGTCCGTCGGCGCCCAGGTGACATAAAGCTCGTGGCCGTCGCATGACACCGGCGTGCCGAACCGCTCGTCCAACGCCCGCATCATCTGCACCGAGCGCTGGACCGGGGCATTCTGGAGTACGATGGCGATCATCAGGTATTCATAGAGCGAACTGCAATTCAGAGGCCGCATCTCGCGCCAGCGGGCAAGCACCGGTCCCAAGCGAGGGTGGGTCGCGAAACGGCGGGGGATTGCTTCGTCGAAACTCCGCTCCTCGCAATGACTCAAGCGTTTGGCTGTGGCTGAAGGCCGCGCTATGAACTCGCCAGAGACAAGACCGCTGTAGTCGATGCGGGTCGGATTCGGCGTGAGGGTGTGATTTGCTCAGGACTCGCCGAATGCCTGCCGCATCCACGCCAGGCAAGCGGCGACGATGGGTTCCGGGTTCAGGACGTATTGCATGCCCAACTCGGCCGACACGTAGCGCGCGTAGCCAGTGCGTTTGAGCGCGGCGATGAACGGGGCGAAATTGATCGTGCCTTGTCCCGGCGCCAGGTGAGTATCGGCCGAACCGTCGTTGTCATCCAGGTCGACATGCCCCAGAAGCAGCCCCAGTTCCGCAACACCTTCGGCCAGGTCCTCGCCGTTGACGTGCAGGTGCCCGGTGTCAAGCAGGATGCCGAGCTGCGGGTCGTTGACTTCGTGGATCATGCGCAGCCCGTCTTCCAGCGTGAGAATGAGGTTGGACTCGAAGCGGTGGGCCGGCTCGATGTAAAGTCGCAACCCGGCGCCGTGCATGTACTCCAAGATTTCGATGATGCTTCGGCGCAGGCGCTCCCAGCCCCGCTCTGCGGGTTGGTCGAGCAGGCTCATGCCCGCGCAGACGTGCAACGACGGCGCGCCCAACAGCAGCGCGTTATCCACGTTGTCCATGATGTACCGCACGCTGTCCCGGCGCACCTTCTCGTTGGCCGAGGCCAACAAAGACGGATAGCGGAACTGGGCAGGGACAACGTGGCACACCTCCATGCCATACTCAGCCAATAGATCGCGGATCTCCGGCAGTTGCGCGTGCAGATCCTGCCGGTACATGTGCGGTCGGCCGCCCCACACCGCAATCCCATCGTAGCCCATCCGCCCCATGCTGCGAATGGCGTACTGCAGCGAGTAGTTGCTGTAGACAAACGACGACTGCGCGAATTTCACGTTTACTCCATCCTAACCCGGACAAGGCCGCTGCGCTTACAAGCCGGAACCAATCAGGTGACAACTCAATGTCATTAAGATAAGGGAACTAGCCCAGACCTGACAGGTTGTCGGGGTCACTTTTCAGCATACATCCACATCTGATGAGACCGAATCCGGCTTGAAACGCTACTTCGGGAAACCTGTCAGGTCTTAACTTAATGACATTGGGTGACAACTTAGCGCCAGCCGCCCACAAGATTTTGTTAGCGCGCCAAAGTGCTGGGGCCGGTCTCCCGACCGTGCCCCCATATCCCATCGCTTTGGCGCGCCAACAAAAGCAAGGATCGCGTGGGTTAGGCCCTGTTGTCAGGCTCGCTGCTTCTGAACTCCTCGCTGTCACTCTGAGCGGGTTGACGACTAAACGCTGATAACAGCACAATGCCAGCGAAGAGTCTCTTGCACGACCGAGAACCTGTCCTGAGCGCAGCGAATAGATGCTGCACTGGTCATTCGCCGCAACTGACCTTGCGCGGTAGACCCGTTCAGCATGACATGGGCGAGCTTCTTGCCGGGACACATTCCGCCTGCGGCAGGGGCAGCTCAGCATAGCGATAACGGGTGCCGGGCGGCAGGCAGATCAAGGTCGGGCCGGCCGAGAACGGATTGGAGCGCCCGCCGACCTGATCGAAGGCCTGGCCACCGGCCACTTCAAGCCGACAGATGCCGGCGATGATATCGAAAACCGCCTCGCGATTGCCGGTATCGCCCTCGTACGGGCGGCCACGAAGCACGCCCAGGCGTCCGAATTCCAGCATCTTCAAGATGCCGTCACCCGGCCCGCTGATCCGCACATAGCCTTCCCGAAAACCAGCGCCTTTGATGAGTAGAGTCATGCGATGTCCTTCTTTGCTGCGGTAAATGGCGCACATTGGCCGGCACGATCACGGCGCGCTTGCGCGTACAATCGCGGAACATGCGCGACACACGCCCTTGTCTGTTCGCCTTTTTGTCGGCTCGTCATTGGGCGCTGGTTGTCCCTCGTCCACATGATGAGTTTGACGTTCTCGCCAAAACCGAAGTATAATTTCGCTTGTCTTTCCGAGAACGCTGCCGTGAACGCTAACGGCGGAAACGCCGCATGCATCAGGAGATTTGTCCGATGGATCCCTGGAATCACTTCATGACCGTCGCGCGCGGCGGGGCGACCGGTCGGACGCCGGTGGCATTGATCGTCGACAGCCCGTGGCTGCCCGGGTACGCAGGTGTCGATACGCTCGACTACTTCCTGTACCCTGATTTGTGGTGGAGGATCAATCGGGACCTGCTGACCCGCTGCCCCGATGTGGCCTGGATTCCAGGCTTCTGGGTGGAGTACGGTATGGCCGTGGAGCCTTCGGCATTCGGGGCGCGGGTCATCTGGCATCACAACTCACCACCGTCGATCGAGCCGCTACCAGGCGGCCTCGATGCGCTGATGGGGGTGGGCGTGGCTGACCCACACGAACACGGTTTCATGCCGCTGGTCCTGCAGCGATACCGGGACGCGCAACGCCGATTGAAGGCCGAAGGCTACGCGGTTCGAATGGTCGCTGCACGTGGTCCGCTTGTGTTGGCGAGCTGGCTGCTCGGCATCACCGAGCTGATGGTGGCGCTGAAGCGCCAGCCTGAGCGTGTGGCCCAGGCGCTGGATGTCCTGACCGAGACCATCATCGCCTGGCTGCGCGCCCAGGCTGAAGCCGTCGGCGGGGTGGAGGGCATCTTGCTGCTGGATGACATCCCCGGTATGCTCTCGCCCAAGCTTTTCGACGCCTTGGCCGCGCCCTACCTGGCCCGCATCTTCGACGCGTTCAACGGGCTGGTGCGGGTGTATCACAACGACACGCCCTGCCCCCACCTGTTGACCCGGCTGGCCGCGCTGCCGTTCGAGGTGTTCAATTTCAGCCACGAGACCGATGTCGCCAGCGTGCGGACGGCCATGCCTGACCAGGTCCTCATGGAGAATGTCCCACCGCTGGCCGTGATGACGCAAGGTACGCCCGATCAGGTCACCGCCTGGGCCAGGGCGTGCCTCGAAAAAACAGATGGACGCCGGCTGATCTTGTCGGCCGGTGGCGGTGTCAGCCCTGGCACACCGGCGGACAATATTGACGCGTTGGTGGCCGCGGCGCTTGATGCCTAGTGGGTCGTTTGCTTCGTCTTCGGCCATTCCAGCAGCAGGCATCCCGAGTGCCCGGCAGGGCGTATCGAGGGGTGCCTGCTGCTGGAATGGCCAGCTTCATGCCAAACGACCCACTAGTGCGTGCCGATTCGCCGATTTGCTGGACACAATATCCGGTGCAAACAGTGACATCCCCTGGGAGGAGTACAATGAGATACGTCTTCAGCATTACCGATACCGTTCGCTACCGCTTTCCTACCCATGTGAACGAGCTCGTGCTCGACCGGTCAGAGTCGACGGTCACCGAGGTCTTCATCGTCGTGCTTGAGCCCGGTGAAGCGCCGCCGCTCCACAAGCATCCCGATACCGAGCAGGTCTTCTACATCCTTGAGGGTGAAGCCGAGCTCCGCATCGGCCCCGGGGCAGCCGAACGTTTCCGTGTCAAACCGGGTGATGTGGTGCGCATCCCGCCGGACACGTGGCACATGATCGACAATGACGGCCGCGTGCCCGTGCGCTACGTGAGCATCGATGCTTTCCTCGGCGCCCGGCCCACCGACGAGCCCACCTGGGACGACCACGTGCGCGGCGTCTGCGCGGCCCAGGGTTGGGATTTCGCCAGCATCAAGCGCCAGAAGTGAGGGTTTACCCCCTGGCCTGTCTCAGGAATGCAGTCTGGGAATGGGGAAGGAACGCTTAAGTCATGCCGGAAGCAGTTTTTGATTACACAAATCAGGACGCGCAGGCCATGCCGGTGACACCGGTCGCGCCGACCGATTTCGATCTGGCGCGCTACGAGGCGCATGCGGCCGAAGCCGACGCGCGCTACGCGGCGTTCATGGCACAGCCGGAGGGCATCGCGGTCTGGCAGCGCGTGCGCGTGGCCGATGTGTTTCGCGACGGCTGCCGCGACAGGGCCGCGTCGCTGCGCTGGCAGCTTGGTGGCCTGACGAAGGCGCTAGACTATCTCACCGACGCGCCGAACTACCTGGAACCGTGGTACGGCATCGGCGTGACCGCGGCGGCGTTCGGCGCCGAATACGAATGGCCAGAGGGACAGGCGCCCGTGGCGCGGCCGCAATACCGGACTGTGCATGAGGCGCCCGCGCTGATCGCCCGGCCGGCCGCACAGGCGCCGATCATGCGCCACGTGCTGGCGATGATCGACTATTTCCTTGAAGAGACCCACGGTCGAGTTCCGCTGTCGTGGTCGGACCTGCAGAACCCGCTCAACGTGGCGACGGGGCTGGTGGACACCTCCGGCTTCTTTCTGGGCTTCGTCGAAGCGCCGGAGGTAGTGCGCCGGATACTGGCAACGCTCACCGACGAGGTGATCCGCTTTACGCAGGAGCAGAGCCACCGCATCGGCGACCGTCTCGTCCGCCCTGGCCACGGCTTCGCCAGCGCGTGGGCCGGCACGGGCATCGGGCTGAGCAGTGACAACCTGGTGATGATCTCGCCGCGCGCCTATCGGCAGTTTTGCATCGAGAACGACGCCCGGATCGGCGCAGCCTTCGGCGGGACGGCCCTCCACTCCTGCGGTGACTGGGCCAGGTGGGCCGAGGCCGTGAAGGGCAACTCGCGGCTGACCATGGTGGATGCCGCGTTTACCCCGCGCACCGACCCGAACACCAACGACACGGCCGCCTTTCGGGCCGCCTTCGCCGGCACGGGCATTGTTGTCCAGGCTCGCATGGTGGGTGACCCGGACGAGGTGCTGGCGCGCGTGCGGCAGCTTTGGGGGCCAGGGATGCGGCTGATCGTGGTGACGTATGTCCAAGATCCCGATGCGCAACACAAGCTGTATCGAGATATTCACGCTCTGGGCGCGTAGATCTGCGAATGAATTCGCAGGCTGGTACGACGAAACCTGCTGAAGCAGGTTGAGGGGTGGGGACGCCGATCTGCGAATGAATTCGCAGGCTGGTACGACGAAACCTGCTGAAGCAGGTTGGAGGGTGGGGACGCCGATCTGCGAATGAATTCGCAGGCTGGTACAATGAAACCTGCTGAAGCAGGTTGGAGGGTGGGGACGCCGATCTGCGAATGAATTCGCAGGCTGGTACAATGAACCCTGCTGAAGCAGGTTGAGGGGTGGGAACGCCGATCTGCGAATGAATTCGCAGGCTGGTACGACGAAACCTGCTGAAGCAAGTTTAGAGGCATGAAGGGAGCGGGACATGTCCTTCTGGCGAACTTACTATCACATCGTTTGGGCTACCAAGAATCGAGAGGCGCTTATCACGCCAGAAATCGAGCCGCGGCTTTACGCATACATTGTCAACAAGGCCGCTGAACTGGGGGTCTACGTTTACGCGCTGAACGGGTGGATCGACCATGTGCATATCGTCGCGGCATCGCCGCCCAAAGAGGCCATCGCGCATGTGGTGAAAACGCTCAAGGGGTCCAGTTCACATGATCTGAACCAACAGGGAGTGCTCGATACGCTCTTTGCCTGGCAGCGCGGGTACGGCGTGTTATCGCTGGGGAGCCGCCAATTGGCTGATGCGGTGGCATATGTGCGCAGGCAGAAGGAGCATCACCGTGACAATACGACGATTCCCTGGCTGGAGCACGATGCGGACGAGGACGAGGGACCGGAGGATACAAATGTTATGGGTAAACGCCCCGTACCGAGCGTGCGAGAAGAAGAGGTCGTGTACAATGTCCTGGGCGAATCGCCGTTCTGATGTATCCGACATGGCTGGTTCGCGAATCGGTCTGCGAAGCCGTCTGCGAATGAATTCGCAGCCTGTCACGCCCAAACCTGCTGAAGCAGGTTCCGCCCCCCCCGCCCAACCCGCTTCAGCGGGTTTCCCGTACCAGACGTCGAATTCATTCGGCGGCTCATGCGGCCGTCTCGCGCTCACCAACGGCCGCGTCGTCTTCCCCGACCGCATCAGCACCGACCGCGCGCTGATCATCGAGGCCGGCCGCATCGCGGGCCTGGCCCATCCTGCCGACCTGGACACGGACATCGAGGTGATTGACGTCGCTGGCCGCTGGATCACGCCGGGCCTCATTGACATTCACACCCACGGCGCGGTGGGACACACCTTCAACGAGCCGGATCGTGTGGCATGGACGGCGATCACGCGCGAAAACCTGCGCCGCGGGACCACCGGGCTGCTGGCCACCTTCGCACCCACGCCCGACCTGACGGATGGCCTGGCCTTCTGCCGAGAGTGGATGCGGGCCGATCACGCCGGCACGCAGGTTTTGGGCGCCTACCTGGAAAGCCCCTACGTCAACGTCGCCCAGAAGGGCGCATTGGATGCTTCGTGCGTGCGCGCCGCGGACGACGGCTCAGCGGCCGCGCTGCTTGCATTCGCCGACATCTTGCGCGTCTTCATGCTGGCGCCGGAGCTGCCGGGCGCGCTCGACCTGGTCCAGGCCCTCAACGACGCCGGCATCGTGCCCGCGGCCGGCCACAGCTCAGCGCACGACACCCATGTGGCCGCCGCGATGCAGGCCGGCCTGCGCCACGTGACGCACCTGTGGAGCGCCATGTCCACTGTCGTGCGCGAAGGGCCGTGGCGTAAGCCGGGCGTGCTGGAAGCGGCCCTGACCTTTGACGGGTTGACCGCGGAGATCATCGCCGACAACCGCCACCTGCCGGCGACCCTGATGCGGCTGGCTTACAAGTGCTTGGGGCCTGACCGCCTGTGCGCGGTCTCGGACGCGCTGGCCGGGGCCGGGCTGCCGGAAGGCAGCCTGTACACCATGGGCGGCATGACCTACGACGTACACGACGGCGTCGGCATGGTGCTGGATCGCACCAGCTTCGCCGGCAGCGCAACCTTGCTGCCTCAAATGCTGCCGGTGCTGCTCGACGTCGTCGGCATCCCGGTCGTCGAGGCCGTGCGCATGGTCACCCTCACGCCGGCGCGCATCATCGGCGCCGCGGCGGAGATCGGCTCGCTGGAGCCGGGGAAGCGCGCAGATCTGGTGGTTTTCGATGACGCTTTCGCCGCGCAACACGTCATGCTGGGAGGGAAGTGGGTGTCGCGAACCGGCGAATAGCAGATAGCAGATGGCAGATGGCAGATGGCAGATGGCAGATGGCAGATGGCAGATGGCAGATGGCAGATGGCAGATGGCAGATGG
>MNXL01000066.1:802-7632 GCA_001871755.1 Anaerolineae bacterium CG2_30_64_16 | reverse complement strand
GCGCCCGCGCTTGACGATCAGTGGCAGCCGCGTCCACCAGCGCGGAAGGACGCGGAAGCCATCGCTCGGGGTGCCGGATGGCAGACCGGGACCCGGATTGGTCACGATCACGTCGTAGACCCCCGCGGCCGCGCCGTGCAGGTCGAGCGTGCCGGTGATCTGCGTCGCGCTGACCACGGTCACGTTGGTCGCGGTGATCACGACTGCGCCGTGTACCAGCGCCACGTCGGCACCCGGCGCGAAGCTGCTGCCGGCCAGGGTGAAGTTGACCGCCTCGTCCCAGTAGCCGCTGGCCGGCGTGATCGAGCTCACGACCGGCTGCGGGTTGCGGATAGTCAACGCCGGCATCAGGAAACCGATACGTTCGTCGGGGTTCATCACGCCGAGATAGTACAGCCCGGCCGGCGTGCCCGCGGGGATCGTCACCCGCAGTAGTTGAGGCGAGATGAAGGCCACGTTGGTGATCACCACACTCGGCGGCGTGCCCGGCGTGCCCAGGAAGACCCCCGGCGGGGTCGGCCGGAAGCCCGCACCCACGATGTAGAGCGGCTGCGCGTGGTCGTTGACGAAGTCGTCTGGTTCCACCGAGGCGATCATCGCCCGCCACCACGGCTCCACGCAGTTGCCGTCGGCGTTGTAGTAGTAGAGGTTGCCGTTGACCCCCAGATCCAGGCCGCCCGACGGCCCGAAGTCCAGCCGGGCGCGACCCTGTGCGTCGGTGGTCACTTCGGCCCAGTTGGCCAGGTCGTGGTTTTCCATCATCGGTTGCGAGTCCCAGCGCACCTCCAGCCGGGTGCTCGCCAGCTCGGAGTCAATCAGCAGCCAGTCGTGGGCAGCATCGGGCAGGAGCATGATGCGCGGCACAAACACACTGGCAGTGTTGCTGCCCGCGCGCACCTCCACCGTGTCGTGTTCGTCAATCTCGACCCGCTGCGTGCCGGTGTAGAGGTCGGTGCTCCAGTTGCCGTTGTCATCACTGGTGACCTGGGACATGCCTTTCAGGGCACCATCGCTGTCGCGCAGGGTCACGTCCACCACAGTGTTCGGCGCGGTACTGCCCCACAGAGTGTCATCGGTGGGATAGACGCGCACGAAGAGCGCCTGGCGCACGATTCCCACCTGGTGGCCGTCGGGTCGGACGTACCAGAGGGCGACTTGATGGCCACTCTTCACGTCGAACGGCGCGAAGCTCAGGCTGTAGTTGCCGGCCGCGTCAGTCTGCCCGGTCACCGGCGGTGGCCCATCCCGCACCCACACCTCGCCCCGCAGGGTGGCCGGGTAGGTGACGCTGTAGACGCGCCCGGCGATCAGGTCGGCCGCGGCGTCCACCGTGCCCTCGATGCGGATCACCGGGATGACAATGGTGGGCGTGCCCTCGGTGTTCATCTCCACCGTGTCGCCGGGGGCGATGTCCGGGCCGAAGCTGGCCCCGAAGTGGCCGTCGTTGTTGGCGTCGGTCTCGATCGTCTGCTTGATCACCCCGCCGCCCTCGCGCAGGACGACCTGCACGTGGGCGTCTGGCAGCACCTGGCCGTCCACCCAGTTGTGCGTCTCCTGCACCCGGACGTGGTAGGGGCTGGCGACGGTCGCCGTGACGACCGCTGCATTGTCCGCGGGGTCGGCGTCCCCCACATCGTTCGTGATCTCGATGGTGTTGGCCAGCACCGCGCCCACGGGCACGTCACGGCCGACCTCCACCCCGATATCGAATTCAGTCCACCAGTTCGGAGGCACGTCGAACCCGCGCCAGACCACCGCGCCGTCGTGAACCTGATAGCCGCCCGGGCCCCAGGCGAAGGAGCAGCCGGCCGGCAGGGTGTCGGTGAGGACGGCGTTGCGCGCCCAGGCCTGTCCTTCGTTCCAGACCCGGATGTGGTAGCGGATCTGGCGGCCGGGCAGCACCGGCTCGTCCAGCAACTCTTTTTCCACCCGCAAATCCGGCCCGACGCGCAGCACGACCTCGGCCCGATTGTCGTCGTAGCGTGCCTCGGGGTTGCCGGCGCCGATTTCGGCCGTGTTGGTGAGGACCGCGCCGACCGGCGTGTCGTCGTTGACCCGCACCTGCACCCAGAAGCCGTGGGCGTCACCGGGGTTCATCTGGTCTATGTTCCAGACCAACTGATTGCCGACCACGGTCGGGTTCTGCCAGAAGCCGTGGCCCTGGAAGGTGACGCCGGTCGGTAGAGTATCGGTGAAGGTGACGTTGTAGGCCGGCTGGGTGCCGTCGTTGTCGAAGTGCAGCCAATACTGGAGAGTGTTGCCCGGCAACAGCTCGCCCCAGTTGAAATACTTGAAGGCGCGCACGTTGGGGCCGGGCGGCTGAGTGATGAAGCGGTACTCGACGCGGTTGTTGCCAGGGTCGGCGTCGGGCTCCGCGGCCGCCACGTCCACCCGGTTGACCAGTTGCGTCCAGGGTAGCACATTGTCGCCGATGCGAAGGTCCACGCGCATTTGCACCTGGCGCCAATTGACCAGCGAGCCCAGGTCCCACCGTGCCCAGCCAGGACCCTGCGCCGAGGGCGGGAAGAACACCTCGATGTCGTAGTTCCCCGTGGCCGGGTTCCAGTCGTAGCGGTAGGTCTTACCCAGCGTGGTGGAGATCGGGAAGGTGTCGGTGAGGACAACCGCTGTGGCGGGGACGTTGCCCTGGTTTTGCACCCGCACCCAGGTACCGTAGATCTGGCCGGCCACCGGGCTGCCATTGGCGTACCATTTCCCCACCAACAGGTTGGCGTAGGGCTGGCGCGTCCGGACGTCGTAATCCTGGGTGTTGTTGTTGCGGTCCACGTCGTTGCTGGTCGTGCCGATCTCCACGTGGTTGCGGAGTTGAGTGTCGGTCGGCACGTCATCGTTCACCCGCACCCTCAGTTCCACGTATTCACCGCGCCAGCCGGGGAACTCGTCTCGTTGCCAGACCACCACGCCGGGGATGCTGGTGTCCACACTCCAGCCGGCCGGGTGCCACTCGGAGACGAACGTGACCGAGACCGGCAGGGTGTCGGTGATGCGCACGTTCAGCGCGCTGGCCGGGCGGTAGTTGTTGAAACTGATCCAGTAGACGTATTCGTGGCCGGGGGCTGGATCGCCGGGGCTGGCCCCCTTGTTGACCGAGAGGTCCACCTCGTCGGGCACGGCCTGGCGGCGGTCGCAGGCGCCGTTGTTCCCCGTGTCTCGCTCCCAGGTGGTGGTGCTGATCTGGGCGCAGTTCTCCAGGTCGGTGCCCGGCTCCGCGTTCACCCGCACGGTAAGAGTGATGGGGATCCAATCACCCGGTGCGACCGTGCCCAGGCCCCAGATGACCCGATTACCGATCACCGCGGCCGTGCCCGTGCTCTCGGAAACGAAGCTCACGCCCCCGGGCAGTGTATCCTCCAGGGAGACCGTCATCGCCGCCACGTTTCCGCGATTGCGGTAGTGCAGGAGCCACTTGTGGGTGCGGCCGGAGACTGGCTCGGCCTCGCTCCACTTCTCCAGCACCAGGTCAGGCGAAGGAGTGCGGAAACGCACGGCGATGCGATGGCCGTCCTCGTTATGGAAGCTCACCACGCCCTGGTCCTCAATCTGCGGGTCGCCAAGCTCGCTGAGATCGGCACAGTAGGCGCCGTCGTCACTTACGAGGACGCTCATATCACCGTAGCCCCAGAGTTCCACCTCCAGCTCCAGGCCTGGCGGCGCTTCTCCACAGACGGTGTTGGCCTGGTGGTCGTACTCGGCGCTGTAGGGCGAAGGGATTTGCAGGCCGGTTTCCCGGCCATCGGCCTGGGCGCTGATGACGTCACCAGGGGCGATGTCCACCTCGTTGCCGTCCTTGTCGTAGAACCTGGCGCCGAAATTGCCCTCATCGTTGGCCCAGGTCGTGGCCGTGGCCCTGACAGACCTCACCCCCGACCCCTCTCCTGAGAGGAGAGGGGCGCCAGCAACATCCGGTGTGCCGAGAGTCAGGTCCACCCGCGCCCCGGGAGTCGTCTGGCCCCACACGTCGTTGTCCGTGACGTCGGTTTCCAGCCGGAGGTGGCTGCGCACGATACCGGCCATGTGGCCGTCAGGCTGCACGTACCAGATGCCGACGTGATCACCTGAGCGGATGTCGAAGTCACCGAAGTCCACGCTGAAATTGCCGGTCTCGGCGGTCTGCACCTCCCGGCTCTGGCCATTTTGCACCCATACTTCGACGCGCACTTTTGCCGGCATGGGCACACCGAGGATCTGGCCGGAGACGAACTCCTCCGCTGCGTCCACCGTGCCGGTCATCTCCACCATCTCGACCGTAGCCGAGAACTCACCAGCGGTGACTTCGACCACATCGCCGGTGCGGATGTCCACGCGATTGCCATCAGGCCCCTGCGGGTCGACGTGGAACCAGGCGCCGCCGCCGGTGAACGCTTGCCCGGTGCCGACGATCTCGCTGCCGCGGGTGACGGTGACGTAGACGGTAGTGTTCGACGGCGCGTCCCCCTGCACCCAGTCGTGGGTGCGGTTGGCGCGGACCGTGAGGTGGGGTTCCTGCATCGGCCGATGCCCCAGGGTCATTTGGGTGTTCACCGTTGCGCCGGCGCTCATCCCAGCTTCGTCACCGGGCGTGACGGTGTAGACAGGACTGGTTGTGATGCCTGTCATGCCGAGAGGCCCTGGCAGCACGGCGGTCTCGTTGGCTCGATTGGGGAAAGTGAGCGGCTTTCCACCATAGAACCATTCCGGCGGAAACGACATGCTCTCGACTGTGTCGTTTTCTGAATGTGGGTGTTGGGGAAATGGCGTCGTCCCCTGCGCCGCAGCGACTCATCCCGACAACAGAACGGCCAGCAAGGCGCTGGCCACAGCGATGACGAGCTTGCGGTTCATCTCTTTACCCCCTTCCGCAGATAACTTTCGCTGTCGGACATTTCGCCGATCACACGTTCCAAGGTAGATAAAGCGGCGTCATTGACTCAACGGCCCGGCTCTTGTGGACGCTTTCTTGAGCCGCATGATTGTCGGTTGATGTGGTGAGAATCCAACTCGGGTGGTCAAGTTGGTCGATGGAGAATCGGGCTGTTGGAGAGAGGGGTTGCTCCTGGGCCGACCAAGAGGCCAGGGAACGAATCCGTTCCCGAAGTCAGTGCTGGTGGCTGGAGATGAAGGCTGATGCGGTGGCGGAGCAACGCGCGATAACACGCGACTATCATATCAGGGATTCACTCCGCAGTCAATAGTGCCTAACCCCCGAAATTCCTGTTTTTTGTGCAAGGATTTTGGGAGTGGCGGCTGTCGTCTTTTTGGTTCCGGCTTGTCCGGGTTAGGGAAACTGCTGGTGATTACCCACATCCCTGAAGATGTCATTGGGGGCACCTTTTGCGAAGCGCAGTCTGCCTCGCAATCTTCGATTGCGGCAATCTTCGATTGGGGCAATCTCCCCCTCAAAGGAGACTGCTTCGTCGCAAGAGACGCCCCACCTCGCCCTGGTTGAGCCCGGTGCGGTCGGCCGGTAGCGGACCAACTCCGGCTGCTGGACAGTGGGTCCCAATTTGATCTTGGGACGATAGAGGTTGACTGCGGTAAGACGGTTGGCCATCGTGATACCCTCCTCTTGTCACCTGCCGAGCAGATGTGCTATACTTGCCGGGAAAACAGATCATGCCAAGAAATGAAGCGCCCCGAATTGAGCAAGAGGTCACCCTGCAATCATGGCCGACAAAAACGGCAACTCCTCCGCAAACCTGGGCTTCGAGGACAAGCTCTGGAAAGCCGCCGATGCGCTGCGCAGCAACATGGACGCGGCCGAATACAAGCACGTTGTGCTCGGCCTGATCTTCCTCAAGTACATCTCCGATGCCTTCAAGGAACAGCACGCCCTCCTGGAAGTCGAAGTTGACCAGGGCGCCGATCCGGAAGACCCCGACGAATACCGCGCCGTCAATATCTTTTGGGTACCCAGGGAAGCCCGCTGGTCCTACCTGCTCGCCAGCGCCAGGCAGCCGGCCATCGGAAAAACCGTAGATGACGCCATGCTCGCCATCGAGCGCGACAACCCGTCGCTCAAGGGCGTGCTGCCCAAGGATTACGCCCATCCAAGACTGGACAAGCAGCGCCTGGGCCAGCTCATCGATCTGATCGGCAACATCGGCCTGGGCGACAAGGAAAACCGTTCGAAGGATATCCTGGGCCGCGTCTACGAGTATTTCCTCTCGCAGTTCGCCAGCGCCGAGGGCAAGAAAGGCGGCCAGTTCTACACCCCGCGGTGCATCGTGCGCCTGCTGGTGGCGATGCTGGCCCCGTACCGGGGGCGCGTCTACGACCCCTGCTGCGGTTCGGGCGGGATGTTCGTGCAATCGGAGCGATTCATCGAGGAGCACGGCGGTAAGGTCGGCGACATCAGCGTCTACGGCCAGGAGTCGAACCACACCACCTGGCGCCTGGCCAAGATGAACCTGGCCATCCGCGGCATCGACGGCAACCTGGGGCCGGAGCACGCCGACAGCTTCCACCGCGACCTGCACCCCGATCTCAAGGCCGACTACGTGCTGGCCAACCCGCCGTTCAACGACAGCGATTGGCGTGGCGATCTGCTGCGCGACGACAAGCGCTGGCAGTTCGGCGCGCCGCCGGCGTCCAACGCCAACTTCGCCTGGGTGCAGCACTTCATCTACCACCTGGCGCCGGTCGGCCTGGCGGGCTTCGTGCTCGCCAACGGCTCGATGTCCTCCAACCAGTCCGGCGAAGGGGAGATCCGCAAGCACATCATCGAGGCCGACCTGGTGGATTGCATGGTCGCGCTGCCGGGCCAGCTCTTCTACTCCACCCAGATTCCCGTCTGCCTGTGGTTCGTTGCCCGCAACAAAGCTCCCTCCCCC
>MNXL01000066.1:0-791 GCA_001871755.1 Anaerolineae bacterium CG2_30_64_16 | reverse complement strand
GGGTGGGGGTCGTTTTCGCGACCGCCGTGGCGAAATTCTCTTCATCGACGCCCGCAAGCTGGGCACGATGATCGACCGCGTCCACCGCGAACTGACCGACGAGGACATTGCCAGGATTGCGGGGACGTACCACGCGTGGCGCGGGGACCCCACCCCCAGCCCCTCCCCTGCGAGGGGAGGGGGTTACGCCGATATGCCCGGTTTCTGCAAGAGCGCGCCGCTGGACGCTGTGCGGGCGCACAGCCACGTGCTCACGCCGGGACGCTATGTCGGTGCGGAGGAAGTCGAGGACGACGGCGAGCCGTTCGAGGAGAAGATGGGACGGTTGGTGGAGACGTTGCGCTCGCAAACCGCCGAGGCCGTCCGGCTGGACGCAGCGATCTGGCGCAATTTGGAGGCGTTGGGATATGGCCTACCGGAATAACGAGCCTTACAATGATCTGCCACTGTTGCCGCCGCGTGCGGCGCTGGAGACAACGAGACACGGCCTCAGATTATCTGCGGGAGTTGGAACGAATCGGCGTTCTGCAGCGGGAAAAACGCGGGCGAGAAGTGCTCTACCGACATCCGGCGCTCTTGGAGGTACTCAAGGCATGAAGCTATGAGTGCGAAGATATACCGACAAAACAGTGATCTTGTCGGTATATTCGAACGATATGCCGACGTCGTCGGCATAACATCGTCCCACAAAGTGACCACGTGCATGGCACCGATCTGAAGGAGCTGGGGTATGGCGGGTGAGTGGATAGAGTGCTCTGTCAGCGATATCGCTGCTCCCACAAAGAACTCTC
>MNXL01000059.1 GCA_001871755.1 Anaerolineae bacterium CG2_30_64_16 | reverse complement strand
CCAGCAGACGCGTCTGGACGGTCTGAAGGACTGGATGCGGGCGAGTGGCATCCGCCTGGGCATCCTGGCGAACTTCAATGCCGTGCGGCTGGACCCGGTGTTCGTGCGCGCGTAGGGGAAGGAAGAAGACGGATCACAGAATAGACGGATCAGTCGCGTTGCCATGGGAGTTCGCACGTCATGCGCAAGAGAAGAAGACGGATCACAGAATAGACGGATCGGTCGCGTGGCTATGTGAGTCCGACCTGCCATTTGATCATTTCGTTAATCCATTGAGGGCCGCGGGCTACGAGTGAGGATCTGGCATCGAAAGCCATCATTACATGACAGACGCGTCAAATCCGTTCATTCCGTAATCCGTATTCTCCCTCCCCCCACATCGCGCCCTGTCTTTTGGCATTCCATCGCGCCTGGCATATAATCTGGTCAATCCCCCCATCACATTTCCGCCCGTTATCGCCCGACAACTCAGAGCAGAGAAGGAAGGGGGGAGACTCGCCAAAGCATGCACTACGGATGACTCGAACGTACACTATGGATTGAAGGAACTTGCGGCACGAATGACCGCTGAGGCGCCTTATGTCCCCACAAGCCATTGCCAGTCCCGAAGAGTTAGAGAGTTTCGCTCGTGACCTCAAGCAATTCAACACCCAATTGGCCGACGGCATGTCTCGTCTGCAAGGCCAGTTCGCCAATCTGGGTGAGACCTGGCGCGACCAGGAGCACCAAAAGTTCGGCCAGGAGTTCGAGCAGACGATGCGCGTGTTGCACCACTTCTGGTCGGCGGCGAAGCTCAAGGGTCATTGAGCGCCGCTAAATTGGAGATCCGCCGCACCTTCGACTGGCTGCAGGAGCGGCTGAACCACTGGCAAAACGAGGTGCGCCGCCGCCAAGAGCAGGTGCGGCAAACACAGGCGGCGCTGGCGCGTTGCCAGGCCAGCGGCTACTACGATCCGCAGACCGGCCGCCAATACATTCCGGATTGCAGCGCCTACCAAAACGCCTTGCTGCAAGCCCAAGTCCGTCTGCGCGAGGCCGAAGCTGAACTACGTACTGCCCAGGAGTGGGGACGACTTCTTCAACAAGCCACCACTGACTACCAGCGCCAGGCGCAACGGCTGGCAGCCTCATTGAGCAACGACCTGCCCAAGGCGACAGCGCTCCTCGGGCGCAAGATCGCCGACTTGCAGGCTTACCTGGCAGTGACGACGCCTTCTGGGGCGGGCGTCGCTGCTGTTGCCGACGGCGCAGCGCCGACTGCGGGGGCGGCATGGCCCGCAATGGCGCCAGGGATGGCGAGTGAGAATCTTCAGAAAGCCCTGAACCGGCTGGCGGGAACGACGGCCGGTCAACCGGTAGCTGATGCGATCCAGCGGCGCGGCACGACGGTGCGCTTCGGCCTGACCGACGACGCGATTGCTCATTTCGACCCCGCCGGCAACGAGATTGTGATCAGCGAGACGTTACAACACACTTCAACCGGTATTCTGGCGGCCCACCTGGCGCACGAGGGTACCCACGTCCAGTGGGATCAACCGGATTCGATTGACCAGGAATATCACGCCTTCAGCGCCCAGGCGGCCATCTGGAATCAAGTGCGTGGGAAGGAGACCGACGAGCAGTGTGATTGGGTCAGCGGCATGATTGCTTTGGGTGAGCCGCGGGCCAAGCGGGTGATCCGTAGTCTTTATCCGGAGTTGCCGGAGTGAGTGCGCGGAGTTGATGGGGAGGTGAGGACCATGGCTGAGAAATGCTACGTCACGTATCGCCTTGAGGAATCTGATGGATCCTACGTCTTTCTTTATCCTGCTGACTGGAAAGCGCGCGCGGTCGTGGAGAATGGACGAAGGGAGGTCTTCATCACCGGCCCGCGCAATCGAGCCGGCACCTACTCGACCTCGTTGGCTGTAGCCGCGACGCGTTCAGCAGCAGCGTCTCCGGCCGAGGCTGCCGCTGAGCTGCTCGCCAGGTATCGGGCAGCCTTCAACAGCCAGGGGACAGGGCCATCCGCGACGACGGTCGCGGGGCTGCCGGCGGTCGAGGTGGAGGTGGCCTACGCCATGCCGTTGCCATTGGATAGCATCCACCCTCAATGGACCGTGATTCGGCAACGCAGCATTTTCTTCAAGCAAGGGGACCAGCTCTATGAGTTGGATTACGCGGCTTCAGAGGAAGATTATCAGACCTGGTTGCCTGCGTTTCGTGCTCTGACGCGCAGCTTTACCTTTGAAGCTGAGATAGCACGGCCGGCCCTGCGCCAGCCGATCGCCGTCCCTGCGTTCCCGCAGGTGCGCGAAGATGCGCCCGAGTACCGCGCCGATGGGAGCCCATCTGATGAGCAGCCTGAACAACACGTCAGTTGAGCTGCACGACGCCTGGCAGCGCCTGGGCCAGCGCTGGGAAGACGCCAAATCGCTCTGGAACGACCCGGTGCGTTGGAACTTCGAGAAGGAGCATTGGGCGCCCCTGGAGGGTCAGGTGCAGGCAACCCAGCGGGAGATGGAGCAACTGGCCCAGGTCATCGCCCAGGCGCAGCGGAGCGTGAAGTGAGCGCGTCGGCATTGCAGATGAAAAAGCATTTGCGCCGGCATCCGAGCCGTGATAGAATCAACACGACAAGTGATCAGCGAAGGACCACGGTAAGATGAGTGTCGTTCCCGTGACTCCCACAGGGTTCCGCATGCCGGTGACCGAGGTGTTGCCGGAGGTCGTGCAGCGCCTTGTCGCGGCGTTGCAGCCAGAGAAGATCATCCTCTTCGGCTCGTATGCCTACGGCAAGCCAACGCCGGATAGCGATGTGGACTTGCTGGTTGTGATGGAAACCTCCGCGCCCGATAAAGAACGTTACCTCTCCGTCTGTCGCCAGTTACGGCCGCGGCCTTTTCCCGTAGACATCCTGGTGCGAACCCCGCAAGAGATCGCCCGCGCGTTGGACAAGGGCGATTTCTTTATCCGCGAGATTACGACCCAAGGCAAGGTGCTGTATGAGCGACCCCAATGATCCCCTGTCGTGGGTCGAGCGCGCCGAGGAAGACTACGCCATGGCGCGTTTCGCGCTGCGCCGAAAGATACCCTTCACCTACAGCGCGTGTTTTCATGCGCAGCAGTGTGCGGAGAAGTACCTGAAGGCTCTGCTGGTCTCCGGCGGACACGCCTTCTCGAAGGTCCATGACCTGCTGGTCCTGAGCGATGAATGCGCGCAGGCGGGCATCCTCGTCGCCGTGTCCGAAGACCTGCTCTCCAGCCTATCGTACTATGCGGTCCGTGTCCGGTATCCAGGGGAAGATCCGACCCCAGACGAGGCGCGTGAGGCGATTGACACGGCCAGAGCCGTGCGCCGTTTCGCGCGCCAGTGGTTAGGTCTCACGTAGACGGTGCGACGAGGTGTCTCATGTCTCCACAAGCCATCGCCAGCCCTGAAGAACTCGAACGCTTCGCCCGCGACCTCAAGCAATTCAACGCGCAGTTGGCTGACGGCATGTCCCGTTTGCAGGGCCAGTTCGCCAACCTGGGTGAGACCTGGCGCGACCAGGAGCACCAGAAGTTTGCGCAGGAATTCGAGCAGACGATGCATGTGCTGCACCATTTCCGGCGCACATCCGACGAGCACATCCCCTTCCTGATGCGCAAGGCCGCGCGGCTGCGCGATTACTTACAGCAGCGGTAGGAGCCGATCATGAGCGCGTCCGCCCACGTGCAATCCATCCAGGCGCTCGACGACCTGAAGGGGGCGTTGGGCCGCTTCCGCGGGGAGGCTCAAGAGGCGCTGGGGGCCGCCGAGCAGGAGATCCGCCGCACGCAGGACTGGTTGCAGGAACGTCTGAACTACTGGCAGAATGAAGTGAATCGCCGGCAGGAGGAAGTCCGTCGCGCCGCGGCCGCGCTGGCTCGCTGTCAGGCCTCCGGTTACACCGACCGCGAGGGTCGTTACCACGCCCCGGACTGCACGGCGTACGAGCATACCCTGCAGCAAGCGCAGCGCCGTCTGCAGGAAGCCGAGATGGAGCTGGTGAACGTCCGCCGTTGGCTGGCGCAAGTGCATCAGGCCGCTGCCGACTATCAGGTCCAGGCCCGGCGATTACGAGAATTGACCACTACGCAGACGGAGAAGGCTCAAGCCTTTTTGGGGCAGGCCGTCGTAGACCTGGAGCGGTATCTTGCGGTTGCGCCTCTATCCGTCTCAGTTATAGGGACTCCTCCCTCAATCCAGTCTGGCGCATCGGTATCAGCCCGCCAACTCGAAATCACCTGGGCAGAGAGACGGGCCATTCTCGAAAGGGTAGATGCCGGACAGACGATTACTCCGGAGGAATTGAGACGGCTGCAGTTGCCCATTTCCGATCTCCAAGCAGGCACTTTGGCCCAAGACGAAGCCTGGCTCCATCAGATGCTGGAATCAGAGCGGTACCGCGAAGCCATGCGCGACTCGCAAGAGGCCGAAGGACTAAAGGATGCGTTGTTGGCAGCGTTGAAGGCCATCGACTACTGGCGGTCAAAGCCATGAGCCTGGATCAGCACTCGCAGGAGAACCCACGGTGAGTTCACTTGCACAGACGCAAAGCCGGTTGTGTGACAATTGGAAGGCGCTCCAACAGCGGTGGCAGACGAGTCGCGCCTTCTGGAACGATCCGGTGAACCGCGGCTTCGAGCGCGAGTATTGGCAAGAGTTCGAGCACGTGGTACCGGCTACGATGGATGAGATGGCAAAGCTGGCCCAACTCATCGCCCAGGCGCAGCGGAGCGTGACGTGAACGGCGCGCCCGGCCCCAAACCGGCCGGCGTTGCCGGCGCGTTGCGCCGGTAAGTCACTTGTAGTACAATGTTTCCGACGTTTGATCGGTTGTGTTTCAAAGGTTTGCCTGGCAGCCTTCCAAATCGCGTTACAATATGCCTGAATTCTCCATCGGAGGCGTGAAGATGAACGAAACGCAAACTACCGTCGCGAGACACATCTGGCTATCACCAGCGCGTGCCTCCCGGCTAGACTACCTGGCCAGAACCCGCGGGATCGCCGAGAATCAGGTCATCGAGAAGGCGTTGGACATTCTCTTCGACCTGACCGACCTCTTCGATGAGCGCGCCGAACGACAGGGCTGGTCGTTCCTCTCGGAAGCCTCTCTGCAGCGTGTCTGGGACAACCCAGAAGATGCCGTGTACGACAACTGGAGGGAGTTATATGGCGTTCCGGCGGGGTGACGTCCTTCTGGTCCCATTTCCGTTCAGCGATCTCAGCACGAGCAAGGTGCGGCCAGCCGTCGTGGTGAGCAGCTCGCTGTACCACGCTACCGAACCCGATCTGATCCTGGCCGCGATCACTTCGCAGGTGGGGACGGCAACCGGCCCGATGGATTACGTCTTGAGGGATTGGCGGGCGGCCGGCTTGCACTACCCATCCGCCCTGAAGCCGGTATTGTTCACCCTCGATCCCGCACGGGTGATCTATCATGTCGGCGCGCTGACCCCGGCAGATTTGGCCTAGATAGATCAACGTCTGCATCGTGCGTTGGCGCTGTAACGACCATCAGAATACCCATAACTGGACAGACGCTCCAAATCCGTTCATTCCGTAATCCGTCTCCTTACCCGTGCCACAGGAGGCCGCCCATGCCCGAACCCGATCTCATCCAACAGCAGCGCGCGATCTTGAGGACCTTTCGCCAAGTCACGGCCCAGCGCGCCCAGGCTGAGGCTGACGCTGAAACGCGCCGCGAGACCGAACGCGAGGTCGCTGAGGTGGCGCTAAACCAGGTGCGACAGGAGGCCGGCGATCAACTGGGCAAAACGCGTAAAATCATTGACAAAGCAGGGGTTGTTTTGAAGAAGTGGCAGAAGGTGTTGGAGAACGTAGTACCTTTACCTGCTCCAAGCCGCCCAGGCAGTGACCCGCCCACTGAAATGCGCCTCTTTGTCTCACGAGCTGATGAAGCATTAAAAACTCTCAAAGGGAATCTGCCTCCTGTGGAAGAAGGGAGAATCCAAATCGCAGAGGGTCCTTATGACGTACGCCTTGCCTCTATATTACTACTATTGATGCTACTATTTGCTGGCGCGATCATTGTAGCGATTTCGAACCAGGCAGCATCCGGTTCATGGGCTTCGGTGGCCATACTCCTCTTGTTTCTTGGACTGGTACTCCTCCTCAACACTATTTACGGCCGTAGAACCATCTCTAGGATACGCAAGCTCTACGGCGACCTCCTCCAAGTCGCTGCCGATGCCGAGTACTGGTACCGCCGCTGGCTGGAACAGGCCCAGGAAATTCATCGGCACCAACAAGCCCAGGCCCAGACTCGCTATCAGCAGGCAGTGGATAACGCTGTGCAGACTTTCCAGCGCGAGATGGTTCAGCTTCACTCGACCTTCGCCGCCTTCACCGCACGGGCTGTTTCTCTAGCGCCTACCTGGGGTGATCCGTTCTGGCAGGATTGGGTGCCGGTTCCTACTATCCCGCCCGTGGCTCGCGTAGGCGATCTGCGAGCAGGCATAGATATGGACTACTTCCTGTTGCCCGCCTTGCTCCCCTTCCCCAGCGAGCGCTCTCTACTCTTCAAGGCCACTGGCGATTCTAAACCCGCCGCCATCCAGTCCCTCCTCCTTCGCCTTCTCGCCACCATCCCGCCCGGTAAACTCCGCTTCACCTTCATTGATCCCATCGGCCTCGGTCAGAACGCCGCGGCCTTCATGCACCTGGCCGACTACGACGAGGCGCTCGTCACAGGCAAGGCGTGGACCGAGCCGCAGCACATCGAGGCGCGGCTGGCCGACCTGACCGAGCACATGGAGAACGTCATCCAGAAGTACCTGCGCAACCAGTATGCGACCATCGAGGACTACAACGCCCAGGCCGGCGAGGTGGCTGAGCCGTACCGCGTGCTGGTCGTCTTCGACTTCCCGGCCAACTTCTCCGAGGCCGCCGCCCGCCGCCTGGTCAGCATTGCACAAAATG
>MNXL01000379.1 GCA_001871755.1 Anaerolineae bacterium CG2_30_64_16 | reverse complement strand
CGGCCAACGGCCCTTTGGCGTCCACCGCGCCGCGGCCGTAGAGCTTTCCATCGCACACCTCGACCGGCGGGAAGCCGGGCACGGTGTCGATGTGGCCGAGGAGGACGAGCTCGCGGGTGACTGGAGGCTGGAAGCTGGAAGCTGGAAGCTGGGGGCTGGAAGCTGGAAGCTGGAAGCTGGGGGCTGGGGGCTGGAAGCTGGAGGCTGGAAGCTGGAAGCTGGCCTCCTCCAGTTTCGAGCTTCCAGCTTCCAACACGCCGATGGCGTTGCCGGCCTGGTCACGGTAGGCGATGAAACCGTGCCCGGCCATCCAGTCCACCAGATAGCCCACGGCCTCCGCTTCGTGTCCAGAGGGCGAGGGGATTTGCACCAGCCCGCGCAGCAGCGCCAGGCCATCACGTTGACTTTCTGGGGAAGACCACGGGGAAGATGTTTGATTCATGGCTATGCCTCACTTCTTGTTTCCCCAGGCGCCAGGCACTTTCGAAAGTGCCTGGCACCTGAGAGGCGCCTACGTCAATCGTTGGCAGATGGCATCCGTGACCTGCGCGGTCGTCGCGGTTCCGCCCAGGTCGGGCGTGGTGATCCCGGCCGCCAGGGTTGCCGCGACCGCGCCCCGAACGCGCGGCGCGGCGTGGCCCTCGCCCAGATGATCGAGCAACATCGCCGCGCTGAGGATCGCGCCGACCGGGTTGGCGATGCCCCGGCCCGCGATGTCCGGTGCGCTGCCGTGGACCGGCTCGAACACCGCGACCCGGCCCGCGCCCACGTTGGCTGACGGCGCCACCCCCAGCCCACCGACCAGCCCGGCCGCCAGGTCGGAGAGGATGTCGCCGAACAGGTTGGTGGTGACGATCACGTCGAACCGGCCCGGGTCCTTCACCAACCACATCGCGGCCGCGTCCACCAGCATCTCCCCTACCTGTACATCGGGATAGTCGGCCGCCACGGCCAGGCAGCTCTCGCGGAACAGGCCATCGGTCACTTTCAGCACGTTGGCCTTGTGGATGATGGTTAATTTCGGATTTCGGATTTCGGATTTCGGATTTCGGATTTCCGAACTTCGATTTGCGTGTCTCAGTCGTGCCTGCTCAAATGCCTTGCGCGCAATGCGCTCGCTGGCGCGGCGGGTAATCACACGCTCCGCGATGGCCGTGTCGCCCTCTCGCCGCTCGCGGCCGCTGTAGAGGCCCTCGGTGTTTTCGCGGACAATCAGCAGGTCCACCGGCCGGCCGTCGGGCAACAGTCTGGTGACCGGTCGTAAGTTGGCGTAGAGGTCGAACTGCTTGCGCAGCGCCAGGATTGGGCTGCGGTAGGACCTCTCCCCCAGCCCCTCCCCTGCGAGGGGAGGGGAGTTTGGCTCCCCCTTCCCTGTCAGGGAAGGGGGCTGGGGGGTTAGGTTTCCAATCGGCGACTGCGTCGCGCCGAACAGCGTACCGTCGGCCGCGGCCACGGCCGCTACCGTGGCTTCGGGCAGGGCGGCGCCGTGGCGCTCGAAGCACGCCCAGCCGGCCGCGGCCTCGACGAACTGCACGCCCGGCAAAACCGTTTGCAGCACCTGCGCCGCGGCCGGGATGACCTCCTGGCCGACGCCGTCGCCGGGGATCAAACAGATTGTTCGCATATCACCTCCGTGGATGAGGCCTTGGGTAGCGGGTATTTGGTATTGGGTATTACGCGCAGCATCTCCAACAGTCCGCCGGCCTCGAAAATCTGCTGGACGGAGGGTGAGAGGGGCTGGAACGGGAACTCGCCTGCCGCGCACTGCACTACGCAGCGGTCGAGGTCCACGCTGATCGTCTCGCCGGGCCGGATGGCCGCTGCGGCCTCGGGGCAGGTGATCGGCAACACGCCGTTGTCGATGGCGTTGCGGTAGAAGATGCGCGCAAACGACGCGGCGATGAGGGCGCGCACGCCCGCGGCGCGCAGGCAGGTCACGGCCTGTTCGCGGCTGGAACCGCAACCGAAGTTGCGGCCCCCCACGACGATGTCGCCGGGCCGCACTTGCGCCGCGAAGCTCGGGTCCAGGTCCTCCAGCGCGTGCCGGGCCATCTCGGCTTCCTCCCGCACGGTGTACGTGTACTTGCCGGGGAAGATCACGTCGGTGTTGACGTCGTCACCGTAGACCCACGCGCGGCCCTGGAACTGGGTATTGGCGATTGGCGATTGGCGATTGGGTATTGGGTATTGGGTATTGGGTATTGGGTATTGGGTAATGGACTCGCCGATCGCCTGCTTCGCCAATTGGTTGATCGGTTGACCTGCGATCCGGCGAACCTCCTGCCCCCCGACTTCTGCCTCCTGCCTCCTGTCTCCTGACCCCTGACCCCTGACCCCTGACTCCTGACTCCTGACTCCTGACTCCTGTCTCTCCCCCATGATCTCGCGCGGATCGGCAATCCGCCCCAACACCGCGCTGGCGGCCACGACCGCCGGGCTGGCCAGGTAGATGTCGCTCTCCGGGTTCCCCATGCGCCCGCGGAAGTTGCGATTGGCGCTGCTGATCACCACTTCGTCCGCGGCGGGGACACCCAGGTGGTTGCCCATACACGGGCCGCAGCCGGGCACGCCGATCATCGCGCCGGCGGCCAGGAAGGTTTCGACATAACCCGCGGCCAGCGCGTCCTGCAGCACCTGGCTGGACGCGGGGATCACCACCAGGCGGGCGCCGGCCGCGACGTGGCGCACCCCTCCATCCGGCCCGCGCAGGACCGTCGCCGCGGCCGCCAGATCCTCCAGCCGGCCATTGGTGCACGTGCCGATGAATGCCTGGTCCACGTGCGTGCCCGCGATCTGCGATAGTGGCACACTGTTATCAGGTTTGTGCGGCCGCGCCACCATCGGCTCCAGTTCATTCAGATTGACCGTGTAGCGCGCAATGTAGCGCGCGTCGGGGTCGGGATACAGCGCCCCTTCAGCCAATCGCTGCCTCCAGCCGGCCACCGTGTTCCTGTTTCCCTCAGTTCCCCCAAGTACCCTCGATTTCCCTCGCCTCCCCAACCTCTCCGCCAGCCACTCGAAAACCAGCCCGTCCGGCTCCAGATACGCGCTCTTGACCCCGGCCTCGGCCATCATGTTGGGGATCACCATCCGGCTCTCGATGCTCAGCGTGTGCAGCCCCGGCCCGCCGAATTCCAGCGCCTGGTAGATGCCGGCTTCCGGTCCGAGTTGCCCCAGGATGTACAGGCTCAGGTCCTTGGCCGTGACGCCGGGTGGCAGTCCTTGCCCTGAGCCCTGTCCTGAGCGAAGCCTGTCCTGAGCCTCGCCGAAGGGTCGAAGGGCTGCCGAAGGGTCACCCGTCAACTCGACCCGGATCGTCTCCGGCACGCGCAGCCACAGCTCGCCCGTGGCCCACAGCGCGGCGACCTCGCTCCGGCCGATCCCCGCGCCGAACGCGCCCAGCCAGCCGTGGTGAGTGGTGTGGCTGTCCGCGCCGAGGATCGTTTGGCCGGGCAAGATCAGCGCCTCTTCGCTGACGACCTGGTGGCAGATGCCGCGGCCGGCGTCGAAGAAGTGGCCGATCCCCTGTTCGGCGACAAACCGGCGCACCTCCGCGTGGTTCCGCGCGTGCTCGGCGTTCGGTGCGGGCACGGCGTGGTCCAGGACGACCGCCAGCCGCTCGGGGTGGCGAATGCGGGCGATCCCCAGGTCCTGAAACAGCCGCGCGATCGCCGCGGTGTTGTCGTGGCTCAGCACGATGTCGGGGCGAGCATCCACGATCTGTCCGGCCACGGTCGTCTCCAGCCCGGCGGCCCGGGCCAACGCCTTTTCGGCAAAAGTGTATCCCATGACACCTCCCTATTGCGCAACGCCGGATCCCGATTGCCGATTGGAAGTGGGGAGGCCCAAATCGGAAATCGGAAATCGGAAATCGGCGATCCCGTGCCCGTTCGCCCACACGCGCAGCAGGTTGTCCACGTCGCTCAGGGTCAGCCGCTTGTCGTCGGCCAGCGCCTTGATGTGCTGCGTCAGCGCCTTGAGCTGGTCGTTCGACAGGCTCAGCCCCAACTGTTCGGCGCGGGCCTTGACCGCGTTCCAGCCGGTCAGGCGGTGGGCGATGGAGATGTAGCGGGTCAGGCCGAAGTCGTGCGGGTCCAACGCCTCGTAGGTCTCGGGCGCGTTGAGGATCGCTTTGGCATGGATGCCGGCCTTGTGGGTGAACGCGCTGTAGCCGGTGATGTAGTTGTTGAAGGGGATATCCACGCCGACCAGCTCGGCCACCATCAGCTCCAGCGGCCGCAGGCGGTCCAGGCGGTATTTGCTCTGGGTGGCGGCCCGGTCGTGGGTGTACATGCGGGCGATCAGCCCCCCCAGGGGCGTGATGCCGTTGCGTTCGCCGATCCCGAGGACGCTGGTGTCGATGTGGGTGGCGCCGGCTTCGAGCGCGGCGAACGTGTTGGCGATGGCGCAGCCCGAGTCGTTGTGGCCGTGGAACTCGATATCTGCCGTGGTCAGACGGCGCAGCGTGCCCACCAACCGCGACACCTGGCTCGGCGAGGCGATCCCTACCGTGTCCGCGATGCCCAGCCGGTTGACGACGCCCAGCCGGTCCACCGCCAGGTAGACGCGTAACAGCTCGGCCTCTTCGCTGCGGAAGGAGTCCTCGGTGCTGAAGCGCAGCTCGATGTCGGGGGCCTGGTCGCGCATCCACGGCAATACGTCGGTGGCCAGCTCGATGATCTGGTCGATGCTCTTGCCGTGGCTGAAGTGGCGCAGTTGCGACGACGTGCCGATCACCACGTCGATGCCGTCCACGCCGGCATCGAGCGCGACTTTAACATCCTCCCGGTGGCAGCGGACGTGGGTCAGGATGCGGGCGCGCAGCCCCAGCCGGGCGATCGCCCGGAGATCCTCGGCGCTGCCAGGCGAAGCGAGCGGCGAGGTCAGCTCCAGATATTCGACGCCGAACTCGTCCAGCGCCCGCGCGATGCGGATCTTCTGCTCGTGGCTGAAGTCGGCGTTGATGAACTGCTCGCCCTCACGCAGCGTCGACTCGATGATGGCGTAGTGGTCTAGGGACATAAACCCTCCAGGGGAGTTGGTAGATTGGGAATTGGTAGATTGGGAATTGGTAGATTGGGAATTGGTAGATTGGTAAATTGGGAACTGGTAGCTTGGGGGCGGGGTGGTTGAGGCGCACGCGTAGGGAACGCATTTCCATCCTACTAATGTACCAATGTACCCATGTACCAATGTACCCACTACCAATCTACCAATGTACCCATTACCAATCTACCACTCACTACCGATCCGGCGCGAGCACCTTCTCGATGACTGTCACGACCCGCTCCAAATCAGCCTGTTCGATCACCAGCGGCGGCAGCAGGCGCAACACGGTCCCGCCGGCCGGCAGCGCCAGGACACCCAGCGTCTGCAACGCTTGCAGGATGGGCGTGACTTTGACCTTCAGCTCGACGCCGACCATCAGCCCCAGCCCGCGCACCTCGCGGATCAGCGGCGACTCGATGCGCCGCAGCCGGTCGAGCAAGTAGTCGCCCAGGCGGGCCGCGCGTTCGGGGAGGGTCTCGCCGACACCTACCCCCAAACCCTCCTTCGATGAACTCAGGACAGGCTCTCCCGGCGAGGGAAGGGGAGCCGCACGCCCCCTCTCCTCGTAGGACTTGTCCTGAGCCTGGTCGAAGGAGAGGGGGCCGGGGGGTGAGGTTCGCTGCATCACGTCCAAGGTGGCCAGCGCCGCGGCGCACGCCAGCGGGTTGCCGCCGAAGGTGCTGCCGTGCGTCATCGGCCGGATGGGGCCGACGCGAGGTCCGATCAAGCAGGCGCCCATCGGCAGCCCGCCGGCCATCGACTTCGCCACGGCCAGCAGGTCCGGCTCGATGCCGTAGTGCTGGCAGGCAAAGAGTCTCCCGGTGCGGCCATAGCCGGTCTGAATCTCGTCCACGATCAGCAGCGCGCCGCGCTCCCGGCACAGCGCCTGCGCGCCGAGCAGGAACTCGGGGTGCGCGGGGTGCACGCCGCCTTCTCCCTGAACGGCCTCCAACAGGACGGCCGCGGTGCCAGCGCCGACCGCCCGCTCGAGCGCGGCCAGGTCGTTGAACGGCACGTGGCTGAAGCCGGGCAGCAGCGGCTCGAACGGTTCCCGGTATTGGGGCGACCACGTGGCCGAGAGCGCGCCCATCGTGCGGCCGTGGAAGCCGCGCATCGCGGCGACGACGCCGGCGCGGCCCGTGCTCAGCCGGGCGAATTTAAGCGCGGCCTCGATCGCTTCGGCGCCGGAGTTGCACAGGAACGCGCGTTCCAACCCGACCGGCGCGACCTCGACCAGTCTTGCAAGCAGGCGGGCGCGCTGGTCGTTGTAGAAGATCTCGGGGCAGGAGATCAGCCGGGCCGCTTGCTCGCTCACGGCCTTGACGATCGCCGGGTGCGCGTGGCCGAGGTTGGCCGCGCCCTGCCCGCCGACGCAGTCGATGTACTCATTCCCGTCCGCGTCCCATACGTGCGCGCCCTGCCCTCGCACGATCGCCAGCGGCCGCTTGGGATAGACGCCGGAGGTGTAGCGCGTTTCCAGGTCGATGATGGCCGATTGGGAAATGGTAGATTGGTAAATTGGGCTGTGAGCCACAAGGCCAGGAAGCAGCGACATCTCATACATCGATGCTGACTCCCAATCTACCAGCCACCAATTTACCAACTCCCAATCCCAAATCCCCGATCACCGTACCCTCGCCCGCCAGCGCGGCTCGGAGCGGGGCTGGTCGGCGCGAGTCGGCCAGGATGACCTGGGGCACGCCGGCTGTCAGCGCCTCGCGGGCCGCCAGCAGCTTCTTCTTCATCCGACCTTGCGCCAGCGATTCGGCCCAGCCCAGGCTGGCCGTGGGCACGTGGCGGATCAGGCTGTCCTCGTCCGGGTAGGCGGCCAGCAGCCCCGGCACGTTGCTCAGGATGATCAGTGAG
>MNXL01000077.1 GCA_001871755.1 Anaerolineae bacterium CG2_30_64_16 | reverse complement strand
GCGGCTGAGGCCAAGCAATGCGGTCAGCGTCAGCGCGAAGGTGAGGAGTTGAGGGAAGAGTGACATGGGAGTGTAGGGAACTGGTACATTGGTAAGTTGGTACATTGGTACATTGGTACATTGGTAAGTTGGTAAGTTGGTAAGTTGGTAAAACGGTAGATTGGTAATTGGTAAAATGGTCCACCAATTCGCCAACCTACCAATCTACTAATCTACTAATCTACCAACCTACCAATCTGCCAATCTACCAATTTACCAATCCACCATCCTACCGCCCACCCACACTCATCTGCCATGCACAGCATCCTGACTTTCTTCGGGTTTCGCCGGCCGGCGAATACCCCGCCGACGCCGGCCCAGGTCGAGGTCAACATCCGCTACCTGGTGCTGGATATCGCCTGGTTTGGCGTCCTGATCGGCACGACGATCAACTTCCTGCAGGTGTACGTGGTGCGTCTGGGCGCGTCCAGCCTGCTGGTCAGTGCGGTGACTTACGGGCCAGCGCTGGTGAACATCTTCTGGCAACTGCCGGCCGCGCAACTGATGGGGCGCACCGGTCATCGCATGCGCTGGACCGTGCGCGCCGGTTTGCTCTATCGCCTGTTCTACCTTTTGGTTGCTCTGGTGCCGTTTCTCACCACGGTCGGTCGCGCCGAGTGGACGGTGCTGTTGCTGGTCCTGCTCGCCTTCCCGATGAGCATCAGCAGCGTCGGTTTCCTGTCGGTGTTGGCCGACGCGGTGCCCGCGGACCGCATCGCCCAGGTCGTGGGGTGGCGCATGGCGGCGCTGGGCCTGACCAGCACGCTCAGCACCCTGCTCGCCGGCCGCGTGCTCCAATGGCTGCCCTTCCCCTTCAACTATCAACTGCTCTTCATCGTCGGGTTCATCGGCTCGCTGGGGAGCTCCTGGTACGTCGCGTCGCTGCATGTGCCCGACCGGCCGCCTGAAAGGCCGGAGCCGGGCCACTGGCTGCACGAAATCCACCGCATCCGGCGCTATCCCGGTTTTGTGCGCTTCGCGTTCATCGTGGGGATCCTGCAACTGGCCATCGGCATGATGACCCCCCTGCTGCCCCTGTTCTGGGTGCGCAGGTTGGACGCAACCGACGGCCAGATCAGCATCATCGTCACAGTCGCGTCGGCCACGATGGTGTTGGGATCGCTGCTGATGCGGCGGATGGTCGGGCGGATCGGGCGGGGACGCGCGCTGGCAGCCGGCGCGCTGGGTTTCGGGCTCTACCCGCTGCTGACCTCCTTCACGACGTCGGCCTGGTGGCTGATCCCCTGGGCTGCGCTGGGCGGCTTCTTCAACGCGGTCGTCGCAGTCACGCTGTTCGACAACCTGGTGGCGAACTCGCCCGAAGACGACCGCGCCAACTTCATCGCGATCTTTAACCTGTTTGTGAATGCGGCGTTGTTCTTCGGCCCACTGATCGGTGGTTTTCTGGCACGCGGGAGCGATGGCCGGCTGGGGTTGCAGGTGGCGACGGGCATCGCGTTTGTGGCAGGGTTGCTGTTCGCCGTGCGGGCGCGAGCACGTTGAGGTCAGGCGCCAGGCACTTTCGAAGAAGTGCCTGGCGCCTCAGGATTACGGATCTCTCAGCGGCTGTCGAAGTCCACTACGGCCTGGTTGCACCCCTCGCCGGGGCCAGTGGAGTGCCACTTAGCCAGCTCGGAGATGCGCGCGCCGTTAGGGTCCACGATCCAGACGTACCAGTCACCAGCCTTGGGGTTGGTCGCGTTGATAATGTGGCTGTAATAGCCGGCATTCCAGTTCAAGTAGCCGGCATGCGGGCCGCTGATTTGGGGTTGCGTGACCCAGGGTCCGTCGGGCGCGTAGCTGAACACCACGCGATAGCCGTTCGCCGGTTGTCCACCCTTATAGACGGTCCCCTCGAACCAGTTGCCGGCCGGCTGGCGGTCGCACCTCCCCACGACAGCGATGTTGAACTCATACCGCGGCTTCGGCACCGCAGTCGGCTGCGGGACGGCTGTGGGCTGCGGCCGCGGGGTGGGCGACGGCGGCGGCGGCGCGGGGATGTTCTGCGCCACCTGGATGCTGCCGGTGTCGCCGCTCAGGGTCACCAGGTCGCCGATCACCCAGCCCATCTGGCCGCTGTAGTCGAACTGCCACCAGTTCCCGGCCGGATTCTTACCCGTCACTTCGGCGGATTGCCCCCCAGACAACGAGCCGATCACCGCGTAGTTGGTGCCCGGGCCGCGGCGCACGTTGACGGTTTGGTTGGCCGTCAGCCGCGGGGCCGGGATGGGGGTCGCCGTGGGCGGGACCTCGGTGGGCGCCGGTGTGGCCGTGGCCTCGGGGGTGGCCGTCGGCGGGACCGGGGTGGCCGTGGGGAAGACCTGGGTGGTCGGGGTCCAGGCCGGGGTCGGCGTAAAGGTCGGTTTGGGCGTCTTGGTGGGCGGGGCCGGGGTGGCCACAGGCGCCACACACGCGGCGCTGAGCGCCAGCACCAGGGCCAGTGCTGCCAGCAAAACTGTATTCCTTCGCATCAGATGTTCACCTCTTTGAGAGCTATAGTGAATCAGCCTGAACAGTCACGTCAGAACAAGGACTTGGCGCCCGGTCGGGCGCCAAACAGCCCGATTATACCACAGGCCTTAACGCCGCCCAAAGTCCGCAGGTTCCGATCAGCAATTCCAAATCTGACCTGTCACTCTGAGTTTCCCATCCCGCCGCGGCAGGATGCGCCCGGCAAGGAACTCCCTTATGTCATGCTGAGACCCCCATCCCGTGCGGCGGGATGTGCCCGTGCAGGAAACTCTCCCATTGTCATGCTGAGCGAGTCTTCAGCTCAAGTACGGTACGGCGACTGACCAGCGAAGCATCTCGGTCGTCCACGAGACTCCCTTCGATTTCACCCTTCGACCAGCTCAGGACACTGCCCTTCGATAAACTCAGGAGGGGCCTCAGGACATGCTTCGCTGGCGCTATGTCGTTATCCAGATTGAGTCGTTGACCCGCTCAGAGTGACAGCCGGGAGCTTCCAGGCAATGAATCTACGACTCAAAGCACGTTACGGCAAGCCACCAGTGAAGCATCTCGGCCCGTGCATGAGGCAGAGACCCTTCGCTGGCGTTGTCCTGTGCCTGATGTTGTGCCGCTAACCCGCTCAGGGTGACAGCCGGAAGTTTCCAGGCAGCGGGTCTGCCCCCATCACCCCTGAGAGCAACGATCCAGACCCTGCAGCGCCGGCTGGGAATCCGGGTTCAAGTCCAGCGCCTTCTCCAGCCAGATGATCGCGTTGTTGCAATCGTCGAGGTAGGCGTAGGCCAACCCCAACTCGTAGTAATACTCCTCGTTTTCGACGCCCAGATCGATCGCCTTCCCGATATACTCGATTGCTGCTTCCCAGTTCAACTGCGTGTAGTAAACACGCCCCAGGTGGGCGTATGCAAGCCCATAGGCCGGGTCGGTCTCGATCGCCTTTCTAAGCACAGAAATCGCCCGATCAGGATCGCCGGCCAGACCGGCGCCGTGTCCCAGCGCGTCGAGGCCCACCGGGCTGTCGGGGTTGGCCTCGGCCGCCTTCTCGAACTGGACCAGGGCGTTGTCGTAGTCCCCCATCGCCAGGTAGCTGTTACCCGCGCCGATGTAGATGTAGCCTAGCTTCGGTTCGAGCACGGCCGCCAGGTCATACGCCGCGATAGCGTCGTCGTAGCGGCCCTGGCGCTCCAACACATACCCCAGGTTGCGCTGCGCCATGGCGCTTTTCGGATCGAGCTTGACCGCGGTCTCAGCTTCTTCCAGGGCCCGCGCCCAGTTATTCTTGTCGGCGTACACCTCGGCCAGCATCGCATGCGCCGCAGCGGACAGCGGGTCCTTGTCGACGGCCTGCAACGCGATCTTGATGGCATCGTCGTACTGGCCGGCCCAGTCGAGCGCCATCGCGGAGATCGTCAGGTTGATCGCGCCGGGATTGATCTCGACCGCCTGCTGGGCCAACGGCCGGGCCTCTGCCGGGTGGCCGCGGAGAAGCATCAACCACGCCTGTTGCCGGAACGCATCATCATTGGTAGGCTCCAGTTCGGCAACGCGGCCATACGCCGCGCTGGCGTCGACAAACCGGCCCGCGGCATAGGCATCCTCCGCCTCAGCCAGATAGCTCACCGCGGAGCGCGTCGGGGTCGGCGTCGGCGGCAGCGGGTTGAAGGGATTCTCGAAGAACCGGGTGCGAGTCGCGAGCAGATACACGCCCACGGCCAGCAGAAACAGCAGGCCAATGATCGGCCAGGGCGAGGGACGGCGGCGCCCGCGATACCGTCGGTCAATCTGCATGGTGAGACAACTCCCGGATTGCGAATGGCGAATGGCGAATGGCGAATGGCGAATGGCAAATAGCAAATAGCAAAGGGCAAATAGCAAAGGGCAAGAGGCAAAGGGCAAATCACCTTGTCACCTTGTCACCTTGTCAAGTATACGTTTCATTTCGCGCGGGCCGCGCCCGCCCCTCCCGCCAACCCCGCCCGGATCAGGTTCGGCCGCGCCTGGGTCAGATAGTCTCGGCCCAACAGCTTCAGCATCCGCGCAACACGCAGCCGGCGCGAGTCCTGCCCCCGCGAGCAGGACGGCGGTGGCAACGGAAAGCCGCTGGCGCGGGCAAAACGCGCCAGATCGCTTTCGGGCACATAGAGCAGCGGGCGGATCAGCCGAAACCGACCGGCGAAATAGGTGGCGCTGGGGGCTAAAGTGCGCACATTGCCACCATAGAGCAGGTTCAGTAACGTGGTCTGCGCCGCGTCGTCCGCGTGATGGGCGAAGGCCACCACGTTGCACCCCAGCGCATCGGCCGCGAAAAAGAGCGCCTTGCGTCGCAACCATGTGCAGCGCTGGCAATCGAGCGGCAACCGTTCGTCGGCCACGATCTCCGGCTCGACAATCCGGTAGGGCATCCCCTGGATCGCCAACCACGCCTCGAGCGGCGGATACGGTGGGGTCACCCCGTCCGCATCCCCGCGCACGTGCACGGCCGCCAATTCGTAGGGGAACGCCGCGGTCTCCCGCCGCACCTGGAGCAGGCGCAGCAGCGATAGGCTGTCCTTGCCGCCCGAAACCGCGACCGCGACCCGATCGCCGGCACGGATCATGTCGAACTCGCGCACGGCCGCGTTGACCTTTTTGAGGATGAAAAAGGCCAGGCGGTCAGGGTCGGGTATCCGGCCCTCATCTGGGACAGCGGTTGGGTCTTGGGTCATAGTTCAGGGCAACGGCGGCTCGGTCGCAGACTACAGCGTGAGCGGCTCGGACGAGCCTGTCGAACGGCGGCCACAGCAAAGAGTTTGAACAACCCACCGTTGGAACGTTCAACGTTGCAACGGGCTCTGCCACGCCTCGCGCAGCCGTCGCACCGCCTTCATCGGCACGTAGACCCCGCCCAGGTCGGGCTCGGTGGGCCGGATGGCGTGAAAGTCGGTGCCGCCGGTCGTCAACAGCTTGTAACGCCGGGCGATATTCATCAGATACTCGATCGTGACCGCGTCGTAGCCGCGATAATACACCTCGATCCCGCGCAGGCCAACGTCGATCAGCCCCGGCAACTCCTCACCCAGATCGAACGGCGTCACGATCTTGCCATAGCGATCATAGGCGACCGGGTGGGCCAGCACCGGCACCCCACCGGCCTGTCTAATCGTGGCCACGGCCTCGGCGGGCGTGAACTTCATCCGGTTGACGTAGGCCGGGCTGTCGCGGCCGATGTATTTGGTGAATGCCGCCTCCCGACTCGGCACATGTCCGGCCTCCACCAACGCCTGGGCCACGTGCGGCCGCCCCACCGCGCCCTCCCCGGCGATCTCCAGGATCCGCTGAAAATCGACCGGCGCGCCCATCTCGGTCAACACCTCGGCCATGCGCCGCGCCCGGCCCACCCGGCCTTCGCGCAGCCGGGCCAACTCAGCGCGCAAGGCTGGATCGGTGTGGTCCACAAAGTAGCCGAGTATATGGACCTCCGCGCCCGGCACGTCGGTGTTGATCTCCACGCCCGGAATCACCTCGACCCCGTAGCTTTGCCCCGCGACCAGCGCCTCGGCCACGCCTTCGGTGGAATCGTGGTCGGTGATGGCGAGCACCTTCAGCGTCAGTTTTGCGGCGCGCGCCACCAGCTCGGTCGGGGTCAGCGCGCCGTCAGAGGCGGTCGTGTGCGTGTGCAAGTCAACTTCGTTCATGAACAGCCTTTCGGATGCGTTGCGGGTTACATGTTGCAGGTTGACGTTCACCGTTCTGACGTTTGAACGTCCAACGCCACCAGTCCCGCCTGCGCCAGCAGCTTGAAATAGCGCAGCGCCAGGCCCCCGTCGAACACCGCGCGTTGATCGCCGGCCGCGCCGCCGGCCTCCAGCGCCACCAGGTCGGCGATCTCGGCCACGGTCCGCCGGCCGTCGGTCCAGTATTGCATGAGCGCTGTGTGATCGTGGAAATCGGGGCCGGCGTCGGCGTTGAGCGCCCAATGGGCCGGCAGCAGATCCGGCGCGTGCGCCTGGAGCGCCATCGCGACGTCGACCGGCCCAGGGTGCAGACGCCGCGGGACCAGCGTTTCGGCCTCAGCCAGCCAGGACGCCTCGTCCCGCGCGGGCCCGGACAGGTCAGAGGAGGGCAGGTGATCGCGCACCCACTCGTCTTCACGGGCCGCACACGCGGTCACCTCGGCGACCCGCGCAGCGACTGCGTCTCCCAGCGTCGAGTCCAGGCGTAGCAAGCTGCGTAGAGCACGCGTCAGCCCCGCGACCCGGAATGCGCTGCAGGCTGCGTAGTCGGACCAGATCTGACCGCGCTCGGCCGCGGCGGTGGCCGCGTGCAACGCCTCGACCGCGGCGGCGGCCGCCTGGCCCATCTGGGTCGCAGCGCGCGTGACCATCCAAT